>NZ_JAGGQS010000038.1:0-37226 GCF_018613175.1 Bacillus sp. ISL-47
CACCCCCTCCTACTCGATTTGTTCAGGCACCTTCATACCCAGTGTTTGCATGCCTTCTGAGAGAACAATCGTGACAGCTTTTACGAGTGCTAGCCTTCCTTTGATGTCTGTATCTTTCTCCAGTATTCTTACGTGACCGTAATATTTATTAAATGCCTGGGCCACATCAATTAAATATTTTGCCAGGATAGATGGGGAAAGGTGAAGGTAGGCTTTCTTAAGTTTGTCAGGATATTGATAGAGAAGCTTTATGATTTCCCAGCTATATGAATCAGAGAGACCCTTTTCAGATGAATGACCATCTTCAGCCTTTCGAAGCAGGGAATAGGCACGAGCATTGGTGTATTGCAGATAGGGGCCGGTTTCGCCTTCAAATGTCAGCATATCATCAAGTGAGAATTCAATATTATTCATTCGATCATTTTTTAAATCATGGAAAAGGATGGCGCCAATTCCTACTGCTTCCGCGATATCTTGTTTATTTTCCAAATGCGGATTCTTGTCTTCAATATTTTGCGTTGCGAGTAGGACAGCTTCATTAAGAACTTCCTCGAGAAGAATAACCCGGCCTTTACGGGTGGACATCTTTTTGCCATCCTTCAAATAAAGGCCGAACGGGACATGTACCATATTGTCTGCCCATTCATAGCCCATTGTTTTAATCACACTTTTGACCTGGCGGAAATGGATGCCTTGTTCCTGACCTACAATGTATAAGGACTGATCAAAGTGGTATTTCTTTTTTCTGTAAAAAGCTGCGGCGAGGTCACGTGTTGCATATAAGGTTGCCCCGTCGGACTTTTTGATCAGGCAAGGAGGGAGGTCCTGACCAGGAAGTTGAACTACTTCGGCTCCGTCGGACATAACAAGCAGATTCTTGGCGCTTAACTCCTCAATGATCGCTTCCATTTTATCGTTATAAAAAGCTTCGCCGTTATAGGAATCAAAATGAATGCCGAGCATGTCGTAAAGGCGCTGGAACTCTTTCAATGATTCTTCTCTAAACCAGCCCCAGAGGCTGGCTGCTTCTTCATTGCCATTTTCAAGCTCTTTGAACCAATAGCGAGCTTCATTTTCCAATGCAGGATTCTCTTCGACTTCATTATGAAACCGAATATACAAGCCGAGCAATTCCTGAATTGGATTTTCTTTTACCTTTTCTGGGATTCCCCACTTTTTATAAGCGGTTATCAATTTACCGAACTGAGTGCCCCAGTCTCCTAAATGGTTGACCCTAATCGTTTTATAACCGCATTTTTCAGCAAGATTGCCGAGTGCATTTCCAATAACCGTCGAACGCAAGTGCCCCATGGAGAAAGGCTTTGCAATGTTTGGCGATGAAAAATCGAGCACCACTGTTTTTCCGGCTCCGATTGTAAGCTTCCCATACTCTTTTTCTTCTTTAAGAATTCTATCCATTATGATTTTTCCGGAATCTGCTTTTGAAAAAAAGACATTAATATAAGGTCCGGCTGCTTCCGCTTTTTCAATGAGCGGTGCCTGAATCTGGCTGGCGAGGTCAACTGCTATAGCCGCCGGCGATTTCCTGAATGCTTTGGCAAACGTAAAGCAAGGAAAAGCCAGATCGCCATGCTCATGGTTTTTTGGAATTTCGATTAAGTCAGCAATCGCTTCTTCTGATATTTGCCCATCCAATACAGATATCAATTGAGCAGTGAAAATTTCTTTAAAGTTCAACATAATAACACCTCCCTGAAATTAAAAAAGCCCGTCTCTAAAAATAGAGACGAGCTTGAATTACCCGCGGTACCACTCTGATTGTCCATTCTACTTTGATTGGACCTCTTTAAAGATCTTGTTAACGGGAGTCTTAACCCGGCAAAGCCTACTTAGGTTTCAGCTTTACATCTCCGAAGTGCGCTTCGCAAAAGAACTTCCAACAGGCTTGCACCATCCCTGTCTCGCTTAAGGAAAGGGTCTTTTGCTACTCTCTTCATCATGGACGCTAAGTATATTAATGCTATTATACTCTGCTGGAATTATTTTGCAACAAAATTTGAATCAGTCGAAAACAAATAGGTTTTATGGTGATAGTGCATGCTGAAAATCAGCCCCATTGCCAGCATATTTCCCATTAAGGAACTGCCTCCATAGCTGATAAATGGAAGCGGAATGCCGGTGATCGGCAGAACCTGGATGGTCATGCCAATGTTTTGAAAAACATGGAAGGTAATCATGCTGATGATCCCAACGCAAATATAGGTATTGAATGGGTCAGTTGTTTCCAGCGCTGTTTTTGTTAAATGATAGATTAGAAGAAAGAATAGGCTTATGACAACACTTGCTCCAAAAAAGCCGTACTCTTCTCCGATTACGCTGAAAATAAAATCAGTATGGGCGTCAGGAACATATACCTGCCTGTCGGTAAAGCCTTTTCCGGAGGTCAGGCCAGAACCGATTGCAAGCATAGAGTTATAGAGCTGCATTCCAGCTCCTTGTTTATGATTTACAGGATCAAGCCAGGAGTAGATTCTGCTAAACTGGTAAGGATCTACCCCCAGATATTTCTCCAGAATCTCCGGTGCCTGTATAACAAGATAGAGAATGGTGCCGGCAAAGGCTCCAAGAAAACCATATATCGGTACAAGGATTTTCCACGATATTCCCGAAACCAGAATAGTTCCTGTTAAAATAGCGACAATAACAAGGGCTGTGCCGAGGTCTTCAATGATAATTAATCCTAAGGGGAGTGATGTCACTGCTCCAAGCTTAATTAGGAGAAATAAATCTGAACCAAGTGTTTTGCTCAAATATTTCTGATGATGGTCAGCTATGAGTTTGCTTAAAGCAATAATTAAAAAGACTTTCACAAATTCAGAGGGCTGAATGGAACCTAGCCCAGGAACCACATACCAAAGAGTTGCCCCTTTGCGCTCGGGTGCAATGCTTTCAGGTGCAACAAACAGCCCTAATAATAATAAGATTCCAAAGCCGTATAAGAACCAGGTAAGTTTCCTGATTTGTTCACTATCAAAATACATTACAACAGCGACTATAATGATTCCAATTACATAATTTACGATTTGCTTTATCACAAAATTGCCAGCATATTGCTCAGAGGATTGCCCGCTATATATAGCGATACAGCTTATTAAAAAAAATAGAAGCAATAGAAAGCATAGCGTCCAATCAATTCGATCTGAAAATCTTTTAGTTTGATCCATTCATACACACCTGGTTTCTCTACCTTTTTACATTTTTATCCTAACAAAGAAAAATACCCCTTACAATGGCTGTTTGGACGTAGATTCATTTGTTGTTCTATATGTTAGACGAATTGAAGCTTAAGATAGTTTCTTGCATTCCATAAATAAAGTTTGTTGATTTGCTTACTTTGAAATAGTGCAGGAGGCGGGTATATGGAAATTAAACGGGAGACCTAATAATATTTTTCTAAACTGGAAAGATATTTTTAAATATTTTTGCTACAATAAGAGAAGAGAAAATACACGTATGTGAAAACAGACAGTTTCATAGTCAGAAGCTGTCTTTTTCGATAACTGTCCAGCTCCAGAAGGAATACTTCGATAGAATTTACTTTACTAAAAGCGTTAGCGTTTGAGAGGATGTGGCATTTTTTCCTGCGTTCCTCATAGGCGGGCGCCTTGCGCTTTTCTTTATATCCTACTCTTGTTAACGGTTCGGAGGTTTCGCCATTGAAAAAAAGAAATCATGCTATTCGTGATCTCATTTATATCCATCTTAATGAACAGGATCAGTATGTTATGACATATGGAATTGAATTTGCGGAGTTTGTCCAAACCCTTTCAGATTCGATTAATAATCTGCTATTGCTGAAGCACCGTTATGAACATGGCGATTACAATATGCATACGATGTTCGATTACGTGTCAAGAGACAAGCTTGGAAGGTTAGTGGAAGAGGATGTTTACGGCTATGGCGATTTTTGCTGGATCGATTTTGAGGAAGAGGAGGCTGTAAATGAGCTTCCCGGCCAGGCAATCGCGGAGCTTCTTTATATTGGCCATGTAAAAGAGCACTTAAAGCCGCCGTTTTACAATTATTTGAGTAATCGGTATGTGTACCTTGCCATTGATGACGGCTGGTTTAATCGTACCTATTACAGGGACTTGAATGATTTTTACCGGATGCTCGGAGAAGTGATCCCGGGTAAAATGGGGCAAATGAAAGTCGAAAAAACGCTGCTCGGCATTAAAAAGAAAAAGACGTATCCGCCTATTTCAAGAGATGTCCTTCTTTCACTGAAGCCATTAATGAAAGAAGGGGCAGTGCTGTCGTTAAAGGACATCGATCAGAATCGGGTACGAATTGAAATTCCTATTTGGTTAATAGGCGATTTTGCCAATATGGATGATATGTATGACGAATATGAATCGATCGTGAAGGAGCCTTGTGAAGCGAAGATTGTGTTCGATAAGAAAACAAGAGAATGGAAGATTTACTCCCGATAGTATGCTGAACTTTTTTACAACATTCAGCAAATTTCTCTTACATTTTAAGCTGGATGGTGTATAATCGGAAATAGAAAAATTATATATGCACGAAAGAACAGGTGTCTTCTTAAAGAGAGTAAGGGCCATTGGCTATTATTCTTTTGAAGACTTAATAGGGAAGCTGGTGAAAATCCAGCGCGGTCCCGCCACTGTAAATGGGAGCCGTCTGCAAATCCACTGTACATATGCGTATGGGAAGGTGCAGAACGGCAATGACCATGAGCCAGGAGACCTGCCTGATTCTTAAGCACCCTTAAACCTACGAGGATAGGGAGGTGTTTGGTCCGGCCATCTTTTCTTCATACATAATTGAGAATTATGACCACACAAACATCTCCTTGCCATTCGAGGAGATGTTTTTTTTTTTGGTACCAGGTACCACCCGAATTTTGTCGAAATGTATGGGAGGAATGAAGGATGAGGAAGTTTTATTCGTTGTTGGCGGCTTTGCTGCTTGCTGCAGGAGTGCTGGCTGGCTGCGGTGAGAGTGCTGAGCAGCCTGAGAAGAATGATTCCGCTAAGGAAGAACAGTCTGCTGGGGAGGAAAAAACTGATTTTCCAGTAACGATAAAGGATGCTATTGATGAAGAAGTAGTTATTGAATCAAAGCCTGAAAGAATCGTATCCCTGATTCCAAGCAATACGGAAATTGCTTTTGAATTAGGATTGGGAGAAGAAGTGGTAGGAGTTTCCGACTTTGATAATTACCCGTCAGAAGCAACTGAGAAAGAAAAGATTGGCGGCCAGGAATTTAATGTTGAGAAGATCATTTCTTTAAGCCCTGAACTTGTGCTGGCCCATGAGTCTACTGCAGAGCTGGCTGCCGCAGGCTTGCAGCAGCTGAAGGATGCCGGGATACCAGTGCTGGTTGTAAACAATGCCGAGAATTTTGACCAGGTATTTGAGTCCATCATGATGATTGGGGAAGCATCCGGTGAAAAGGCCGAAGCGGAAAACCTGGTGGAAGACATGAAGAAAAAGCTTGAGGAAATAAAAGCTAAAGCAGCACAAATTAAAGAGGAGAACAGAAAGTCAGTTTATGTAGAAGTAGCTCCGGCTCCAGAGATTTACTCACCAGGCAAAAATACCTTTATGGATGAAATGCTTAGCACCATCAATGCAAAGAATGCTGTAACGGAAGAAGGCTGGGTAAAAATTGATCCGGAAACGATTGTAGAGCGGAATCCGGATGTGATCGTAACTACTTATGGATACTATACTGAGGACCCAGTGGGAGAAGTCGTAAATCGTGACGGCTGGCAGGATGTCAGCGCTGTGAAAGATGAGCACGTTACCGATGTGGATTCAGATATGGTTACCAGATCAGGTCCGCGGATTATTGAAGGAGTAGAGGAACTTGCCAGAGCAGTTTACCCTGAAACATTTAAATAATAAGGTTTTAGCTTATATAGCAGCCGCTGCTTTTCTTATTTTTGCGATGCTGCTTGGCGTATCGATAGGAACTGTAAATGTTCCGGCTATGACCATTATAAAGGTGATTGCCGCAGAGGTTTTCCGTTTGATTCCAACTGAAGCGGCAGATCCTATGCACACAAATATTGTCATGAGCATTCGGCTGCCACGGGTCTTGCTGGCAGGTCTTGTGGGAGCGTCTCTCGCCATTGCGGGAGCCGCCTTTCAAGGGCTGCTGCGAAATCCGCTTGCTGATCCATATACACTCGGGGTTTCATCCGGTGCATCGGTTGGAGCAGTGTTAACCCTGTTTTTTAATATCTCCATCCCGCTAGCAGGAATATTTACATTGCCATTATTGAGTATTTTATTTTCTTTTTTGACGATCTTTATTGTCCTGCTTTTTGCAAGGCAGATTGAAAGGTCCATGAAAGTTGAGACCATTATTTTAACAGGCATCATTTTCAGTTCCTTTTTAGGTGCCCTTATTTCCCTGATGATTGCGCTGACGGGGGAAGAGTTAAGGCAGATTATCAGCTGGCTGCTTGGAAGTGTCTCCATGCGGGGCTGGGCTTATATAAAAATCATGATTCCGTTCTTTTTGATAGGTTCTTTGATCCTTTTGATGAACAGTAATGAATTGAATGCCATGTCATTTGGGGAAGAAAGGGCCCAGCATATTGGGGTGAATGTGCAAAAAAGAAAGATGATGATTCTGATTGCCGGTTCGATTTTAACGGGTGCAGCAGTTGCTGTTTCAGGGACCATTGGATTTGTTGGGCTTGTGATTCCCCATCTTACCCGTTTGATATGGGGGCCGGATCATCGGCATTTATTACCGCTTTCAATTTTAACAGGAGCAGGATTCCTGATTATGGCTGATCTCGTGGCCCGCACAATTATTGCGCCAACAGAGCTGCCTATTGGTGTCATTACTGCTTTAATTGGGGCACCTGTTTTTGCCATCATATTAATGAATAGACGGACAGAAGGAAGAGGTTAAATATGCTTAGCGTTCAAAAAGTGTTCGGGGGATATGCCGGGAAATCCATAGTGAAAAATGTGTCATTTGAAGTGGGAAGAGGAGAGCTCTTTGGAATATTAGGCCCCAATGGAAGCGGAAAAACCACACTGCTGAAGATGCTAAGCGGAATACTGCCAGTAAGCTCCGGGAACGTCATGATTAAGGGCAAGTCGATTAAGGACTACTCTCCAAAGGAACTTGCAAAAATCATAGCGGTCCTGCCCCAGCATTCCTCACAAGCATTTTCCTATACGGTCAAAGAAACGGTTTCCCTCGGAAGATACGCCCATCAAAAAGGCTGGTTTCAAAGCTGGTCAATAGAGGATGAAGAAGCAGTGAACCGCGTCATGGAACAAACTGGGATATCCAAGTTTCAGAATCAGGATATCCAGCAGCTGTCCGGAGGAGAAAGGCAGCGGGTGTTTTTGGCCCAGGCCCTCGCACAAAATCCTGAGATTTTATTGCTGGATGAACCAACCAACCATCTTGACCTCAGCTATCAAAAGGAGCTCCTTGATTTATTAAAAACCTGGGCAAAGGACTGCGGGCTGACGGTTATTTCTATTTTTCATGACTTGAATCTGGCTGGATTATATTGCGATCGCCTTTTGCTTTTGGAAAATGGTGAAATCAATATTGATCACGTTCCAAATGAGGTTTTAAAAGAGGAGCGGATCCGGGATGTTTATAAAACAAGGATTGAAAAGCAGCCGCACCCGAGAGTGCCTGCCCCGCAAATGGTGCTGGTGCCGGAAAAGACCGCAGCAGATGAGCAGAAACTTATTCGTATTGATGAAAGTTTGCTGCAGCAAAGTGAGGAAATGCTGATCCTTCAATCACCCATTCCTATGAGAACCATGTCCTCTGGGGTTGTTGGATCGGGGACTGGCTGGAATCGGAACTTTGTCAACAGGCATGTCAGCAAGGATTATGATTGCAGTGACCATAGGTTGGAAATGGCAGACTATATTAAGAAGCAGGGGTTTGAACCTGGTGAAACAGTAGGAATGATGACAGCCGTTTACTTGGAGGATTTTAGCTGCCGGCTTTACGAGGACGAGGATTTCTCTGTTTATATTGTTGTAACCGCAGGAGTCGGAAATGCAATAGATGCCTCCAGAAGCAAGGAGCACTCCTATCACATGACACCAGGCACAATCAATACGTGGGTTTTTGTCAATGGGAATATGACAGAGGAAGCTTTTATCCAATGTATTATGACAGCCACCGAAGCGAAAACGAAGGCCATGCAGGACCAGCAGGTAATGGATGCTGTAACAGGTACGATTGCAACTGGCACCTCTACTGATAGTATTTTGATTGCTGCCACACAACAGGGAGAAAAGCTGGAATATGCCGGCACCATTACACCTCTTGGTAAAGTCGTTGGGAAAGGTGTATATGAATGTACAGCTGAAGCAATTCAGAACTCGAAAAGAAGGATTAAACAATGATTATTTATCATTTGTTCGCCATTATCTTAGCATATGTAATAGATTTGCTGATTGGGGACCCTCCAGATTGGCCGCATCCGGTCAGATGGATGGGTTCTTTTATACATACACTCGAAAAAGCACTTAACAAAGGGAACTGCAAAAGATTAAAAGGAGTCGCCATGCTGGGAATCGTTTTGTTTATAGTAGCCGGGATTTCAGTGCTTTTTACCAGCTTTTGTTATAAGATTCATCCGATTGCAGGCATTCTGGCGGAAGGCATCCTTATTTCAGCAGCGATTGCCCAAAAGAGCCTGAAAGAAGCAGCTGTGGCTGTATATGAGCCATTAAGAAAGGGCGATATAGAAGATGCGCGCCAAAAACTTTCCTATATTGTCGGAAGGGACACTGATTGCCTGGATGAGTCCGGAGTTGTTCGGGCTGCGGTCGAAACAGTTGCAGAAAATACGAGTGATGGCATTACCGCTCCGCTGTTCTGGGCATTGATAGGCGGGGCGCCTCTCGCTCTTATTTACAGAGCCATCAATACGTGTGACAGTATGGTAGGCTATCGGAATGAGAGATATGCAAAGTTTGGCTGGGCATCGGCCATTGTTGATGATGCAGCCAATTGGATTCCAAGCAGATTAACTGCGTTTTGCATGCTCCTTAGCAGCAAGCCCAAACAAACTCCAGCGGGGGAGGCTTGGGGGCTTTTACTTCGGGATGCAAGAAAGCACCCAAGTCCAAATAGCGGCTGGGGTGAAGCAGCAACAGCGGCACTCCTTGGTGTCCAGCTTGGAGGCATTAATTTTTATAAAGGAGTCCTTTCTAATCGGGCCATAATAGGTGAACATCATGTTTTCCTCGAAAAAGAACATATCTTGGATTCTATCGCTATTATGAAACGGTCAGTTTTCACGTTTTTAATCATTTTATGGGCTGGAGGGATGATCATTGAAATGGCCACCGCACGGATCTAATCCCCAATATTTATATGCAGCGATGGATATGCCGCTGCCTGAAAAGCGGATTGATTTTAGTGCAAATATTAATCCCATTGGACCGCCGGCGGAATTAAAAGAAAGATGGGGCACACTTATTGACTTTATTACAGATTACCCTGATCCAAATGCTCTTTCCTTAAAAAAGAAATTAGCACTTGCTGCAGGTGTTAAAGATACACAAATTTTAGTTGGCAATGGCGGAGCAGAGCTCATTTCTCTTATAGCCAGAATGATGGCAGGGAAAAGAGTGCTAATTGTTCAGCCTGCGTTTTCAGAATATGAAGCAGCCTGTAAAGTAAATGGCTGCACGATCACCTATCATCAGTTGGAGTCTGATACATGGTGTCTGAATATGGAAGCGTTATCTTTAAAGCTTATGAATGCAGATGCTGTTTTTTTCTGTAACCCGAATAATCCAACCGGTATTTATTATCCGGAATCAGCAGTAAAGGAACTAATAGAAGCATGCATGGAGCGTCATTGCCTGCTGGTGATTGACGAGGCTTTTTATGACTTTGTAAAGGACTATCAATCGATCACCCCTTATATAAAAAATAACCCATCTATCATGATTTTAAGGTCCATGACAAAGATGTTTGCAGTACCTGGATTGCGTCTTGGTTATTTGCTGGCAAATGAGGAATTGATAGAAAAAGTGTCAGCCATTCAGCCTCATTGGAGTGTCAATGCTCTTGCACTAAAAGCAGGAGAATGGTGTCTGGAAGGTGAACAGCATCTCCGCTTAACAAGGGAAGTGATCCAAATGGAGAAAGAGCGGCTATTCCTTTTTTACCAAAAGCACAACTTCTCAGTTTCATCTACAGATGTGAACTTTTATTTGCTGAAGGATCCGGTGTTGGATGATCAGTTGCCGCTTTTTCAATATTTGCTGGAAAAGGGAATTATTCCGAGGCATACAATGAACTTTCCAGGATTGAGAGGAAAATGGCTAAGATTTGCAATTAAAGCGCCGGAAAATAATGACCGGCTAATGGAGGCGATGGGAGAATGGAGGGAGAGTCATCTATGATTTTCATTTCCGGCGGAGTGAGGAGCGGAAAAAGTTCTTTTGCTGAAAATTTGGCTTGTGATTTAGCCAAACAGACAGGAGGAAATCTCCAGTATATTGCTGCAGGGCAAGCCAATGATCCTGAAATGGAGGCAAGGATTCAAAGGCATCAAGAGGATCGGAAAAGCAGCAGCCTAAAATGGACTTCATGGGAAAAGCCTTCGAGGTTAGCAGAGCTATCAGGGGTCTTTGGCAAAAATGATATTGTTTTGCTCGACTGTTTAACAACTCTTTTGAACAATGAGCTGTTTTTGACGGAAGACCGCTGGAGGGATCCGGCTGTTCAAAAGCAAATAGACGCTGATATTCTTGAGGGGATTATACACATTCAACGAGACTGCAAAGCTTTCATTGTTGTCAGCAATGAAGTGCTGAATGAACCTATGGGCGGAAATGAACTTGTTTTTATATATGGAAGATTATTAGGGAGTCTTCATCAAAAAATGGCGGAGAAGGCTGAGAAAGCTTTTCTGATCGAGGCAGGCATTCCGCTTCAAATGAAAGGAGAACCGGCATGAAAGGAATTATGGTTCAGGGAACGTCATCGGATGTCGGGAAAAGCCTGATCTCAACTGCCCTATGCCGGGCATTTGCGAACGAAGGATACAGGGTGGCTCCCTTTAAATCGCAAAACATGTGCAATTTTACATATACAACAAACGAGGGAAAGGAAATTGGCAGAGCCCAGGGGCTACAGGCAGAAGCAGCAAAAACTGCGGCAAGCGAGTGGATGAACCCCATCCTATTAAAACCTAAGCATGACCAGAAGTCTGAGGTTGTTCTACTTGGAGACCCCATAGGAACAGTTACGGGGAGGTGCTATAAGGATTCTTTTTATCAAGCAGGATTGGAAACAATTCAGATGGCCCTTGAAAAATTAAGCAGGGATTACGATCTTCTCGTTATGGAAGGTGCGGGAAGCCCGGTCGAAATCAATTTAAAAGAAAAAGAACTCGTCAATATGAAGGCAGCTGAGATGGCAGATGTGCCGGTAGTTTTAGTCGCCGATATTGAAAGGGGCGGAGTGTTTGCAAGCATTGTCGGAACTTTGGAGCTGTTTTCTCCAGAAGAAAGACAACGGGTGCAGGGCATTATTATTAATAAATTTCACGGTCAACTGGAGCTGTTCGAGGATGGGATCGAGTGGATTGAAAATAAAACAAAGCTGCCGGTACTGGGTGTCCTTCCATACATAAAAAATCACCATATTCCAGTAGAGGATTCACTTTCCAACGTTGAAAGTCATGAGGCCGAGGGTACAGTGGCCGATAGAAAATACGATGAACTGGCTGAGGGCATGGTGAAGCATCTTGACTGGGAGAAACTGAAGGAAATCGTCTTTCATTGGAGCACTGCCAATGAAATGGCTTAAAGGTTTATTAATTAATCTTCAATTTTTTACAAGCATTCCGATATCGATAAACCTTCCGATGGACAGGGATCATCTTGAGAAGGCGATTAGAACATTTCCGCTGGTGGGACTGTTTCAGGGCAGCCTTTATGCCTTTATGCTTTATGCTTTTCTTGAATGGACTCCTTTTTCAATTTTAGCAGCTGCATTTGCAGTTTGGCTTGCAGGAATCGTACTGACTGGAGGGATTCATTTGGACGGGTGGATGGATGCGGGCGATGCCTTTTTTTCTTATCGCGATCAGAAAAAAAGGCTCGAAATCATGAGTGATCCGAGAACAGGGGCATTTGGCGTCCTATCCGTAATTGTTTTATTGGGGGCGCGCTTTCTGTTTATCTATGAGATAGCCAATCTATCAAGGTCTGTCTCTTACTTTTTAATTGCCTTGATTCCTTTTTTCGGAAAAATGATGATGGGAATACTGCTGCTGAAGGTGAAGGCCGCCAAGGAGGAAGGCCTTGGATATTTATTTCAGCAATCCGCTTCCAGTAAAACTTTGCATATCTATTCCATCTATTTGCTGCTAATGGCCGGGACAGCAGGATTTCTAGTAGAACCAGCCCTGTTTGGACTTCTATTAATGATTCTGATTTCCGTGCTGCTTTTCTTTTTTCTATCAAAAAAAGTTAAAACATGGTTTGGCGGCATGACAGGGGATGTGCTGGGTGCAAGTGTAGAAGGAACGGAGGTTTTGCTATGGATGGCTTTGTGGATATTGCACTATTTCGCCATGGGCTGACAGAGGCCAATAAGCGATATGCGTACCTGGGCTGGACGGATTCCCCTCTATGTCCCATCGATAAGAAAAAAATTACTGAAGTGCCTGCCTGCTATGATTTGATTCAATCCAGTGATTTAGGCAGATGTCAGCAAACTGCTAAAATGCTCTTTCCAGGAAATAATCTTGAATCAGGCATAGAATGGCGGGAAATTAATTTTGGCGAGTGGGAAGGCAGAACCTATGAAGAGTTAAAAGATGATGCTGTTTATCAAAGGTGGTTAAAAGATCCTTTTTCAGAAAGTGTGCCTGGAGGGGAAACATACGAGGTATTTTCGGAAAGGGTTGATTGGGGCTGGCAAAAGCTGATTCATAGGATACTAGAAAAAGGTATTCGGAAAGCAGCGCTTGTAACACATAGCGGAGTTATCCGGTACCTGTTAAGCAAGCATGGTCCTGAAGGCAAAGAATTCTGGGAATGGCAGATCCCCTTTGGAAAAGAATATGAGCTTTTTTGGAATTATGAAGAGTTAAGGAGGGGTGAGAGATGCACTTTGTTACGGGCGGCGCCTTTAATGGAAAGTCCGGGTGGGTGAAGAAATTTTATAACTTGGAGAATATTCCGTACCAGTGGGTCTCCGCCTACAAGGGTGAAACAGTTAATGGTTTTCACATAAGTGGAATCGTTGTACTGGAGGGCATTGAGGTTTGGATCCGGGATTGGTTAAAGGAATCGGATGCCAGGGAAGTTCGAACCAGATGGCAGAATTACTTAAGGGGATGGCTTGATTGGGAAAAGGAGGATAACCATAGAAAAATCGTTTTAATAGGATCCGATATTTCAAAAGGGATTGTTCCAATGGAAGCTGATGATCGAAAGTGGCGGGATGTAACTGGCTGGGCCTATCAGGATACCGCAGCCCAATCAAACAGGGTTGATTTAATCTGGTATGGCATAAGCCAAAAAATCAAATGAAATGGGGAATGATTTATGAAGCTTTACACAAGAACAGGCGATGAGGGGAAAACGAGCATTATCGGAGGCAGAGTGGAGAAGGATGATGTAAGGGTTGAGGCATATGGAACAGTGGATGAAGTGAATTGCTTTGTCGGTCAGGCCATGACACAGCTTGACGGCAGCGTTTTTCAGGATGTATTGGATGACCTGGAGAAAATTCAGCATGAGCTTTTTGACTGTGGCGGAGACTTGGCAAATGTTTCAAAGAATAGGGAGTTGAAGCTAACCAAGGAATCAATTGATTATTTGGAAGCTAAAATCGATGAGTTAATTGAGGAAGCACCTAAGCTGGAACGATTTATTTTGCCAGGTGGAGCTCCTGCTTCTGCATCGATCCATATAGCAAGGACAGTGACGAGAAGAGCGGAGAGATTGGTTGTCTCATTAAGAAAAGCAGATCCAGAGACTTCTGCTGTTGCCTTAAAATACTTGAACCGATTATCCGATTATTTCTTCGCCCTTGCAAGAGTCATCAATTTCCGGCTGAACGAAAAAGATGTTGAGTATGTGCGCAGCGCGAAAGTATTCCGGGAAGGAAAGCGCAAGGAGGAAAAATAAATGAAAAGCATGAAAATGGCCATGGCTGGAATGCTGGTTGCTTTGACAGCTGTCGGAGCCGTAATTAAAATACCTGCAATCATCGGAAGCGTGGCCCTGGAAGCATTTCCTGCCCTGCTAGCAGCTGTTCTGCTTGGTGGAACCGGCGGAGCAATTGTTGCCTCGATTGGCCATCTGATTTCGGCAATGGTTGGCGGTATGCCTCTTGGGCCGCTTCATTTCCTCATTGCCGGTGAAATGGCCCTTTTATCCTTTGTATTTGGTTTCCTATACCTGAGGGGCAAGCGCTGGCAGGCCGGGGTGCTATTTGTGTTCGGAAATGCCTTTGCTGCCCCGATGCCTTTTATATTTTTGATGGGCAAGGCTTTTTACATGGCGATTGTGCCTTCCCTTTTTATTGGCTCAATTCTAAATATAGTTATTGCTTATACATTAATTCCAAAGCTGTCAAGGCTGATCGAGCCCCTTACTAAAGCGGAGGCAGAGCAATGAGGGATGTTTTGATTTTTCCTGTTAATTCAGAAGAAGCAATCGTCGTCGCCAGCGATAACAGCGGTGGAATCGGGGAAAAAGATAAGGATTCTGTTAAAGTGCCATATGAAACAGTTGCATACTATTCTTTTCGGGTAGCTGTTATGGAATGTATATCGGCTGGTGCGGAGCCTTTTGCGGCAGCTTTGCATAATTTCTGCGGAGAGGATGCCTGGAATGCGCTTGTAAGAGGCATTAAACGTGGCGCTGAGGAATTGGATATCGGGGCTCTCGAGATTAACGGCAGCACAGAAAGTAACTTCACCCTGCTGCAGTCTGCTGTTGGACTATCGGTTCTTGGGAAGATGAAGGGCAATGGCCATTCAGAGCGTTTACTTTATACAAACCAAACTGAGATTAGTGTCATCGGTTCTCCTTTAGTTGGCGAAGAGGTAGTGGGAAGAGGGACAGAAGCTGCCCCCTTGAAGCTATTCCAGGAAATTAACTCCCTCGCGGATGTTGAAACCCTTCCTGTTGGCTCAAAGGGCATTATTGAAGAGCTAAATGGCCTATTTCTTAATAAAGAGTTTACAAATAATGATTTTAGTACAGACTTGGATCTCCATAAATCTTCCGGTCCATCTACATGCTTTATCGCCGTTTATCCCCAGGGAAAAACAAAAGAGATAAGGCGTCTGGCAGGAAGTTATTTTCATATTCTATCCAAGGTTTAAAGAATGGCTCACAGACTAAAAAGAGGCCCGCATGAAGGAGGTCAATGAAAAAGTCCTTAAAGGACAGCCTTTGTTAAATTAGCCGGTTGATTTCCACTCCAGGATGCTCGCTTTCCGCGGGGCGTGCGGTGAGCCTCCTCGGCGCTTAAGCGCCTGTGGGGTCTCACCTGTCCCGCTGCTCCCGCAGGACTTTGAATAAGCATCCTCGAATATTCACCGCACGAAGAAAATGCGAATGCATTTTCGAGGATCTCGCACCTTCCGCTTCAATCAACCTAGTGCTACTTTACTAATACCTTTAGGTTCCCCTGAAAAACCAAATAATCGGCAGATTTTCAGTGGCTTAGCATGAAGGCGAGTCTCTTTTCACTGCCGGCGAGTTTTCAATTCTTCCCACTCTTCCCTCGCTTTTTAGAAAAATCCTTGTCTTGCTGTCTCCCTCCAATTCTTGCTCTGCCTCCCACTCTGAATGGATCTCGAAAGTTCCTTCTTTAAAAAATAACGGCAGTTTTCTTTTAAACCAATCCTGCATGGGGAGTTCCATTGCATCCTTTCTTGAAACCCACTGAAGTTCACCCTCAGGGGGATCTGCAAGTAAGGTTCCTTCAAATGAATCTGCAAGATAATTAAATACGATATATCGAACCTTCTCCTGAGGATTTACGTACTCATCCCAGCCTTTAAAAACAATATTCTTCACATGCAGGCCTGTTTCCTCCAGTACCTCACGTATTGCTGCATCAGTAATGCTCTCCGGGAATTCCACTTTGCCGCCTGGTGCAATAAAACCAGGGGCGCCTTTATGCTTCGGCCGATTCATTAGAAGGATTTTATCCCCATCAGCTACCATACACATGGTATACATTTGATGCTCGATGTCTTTCCAGTTCATTGTTACACCTCTATTTTTCTTTTAATAAGACCTTATCATTATATTGGTATTTTTTTGTTTCATTTTTGGAAAGGAGAATTCACCTGCTCTATTGAATTTATTATATAGCACAAATTTTAAAAGAAGGTGAACTGATTGAGGCTGAAAATGGGCTATGTCATTCTATATACGGAAAACCTGGACAAAACGAAACATTTTTATGGAGAATTGCTAGGCCTGGAATTGAGGAATGAGTTTGGAACATACATAGAATATGACACTGGCAGTACGGTTCTTTCTTTTAATACGAGAGAAGGCGGGCGTGAGGTCACGGGGCTTCCAATTCCGGATGGAGTGAGAAAGGAGCAAACCTTTGAGCTTGGTTTCGTAACGGAAGAGGTTGAAGCTGTTGTAGAAAAATTAAAGGGAGCAGGAGTTACTGTTCTGCTTGAGCCGATTGAAAAGCCTTGGGGGCAGAAGGTGGCTTATGTGGAAGATCCGGATGGCCATTATATCGAAATCTGTTCACCAATTAGATAAATTAGATTTTAAAAAAGGGGTTGTTTCTCATTCTGGAAAATATTTTACATCAAGTTCAAAAGGGCACTCTTAGTGTTTCAGACGCAAAGGAGCAGCTCGCAACCTTTGAAAATCTGGGCTTTGCCAAAGTGGATCATCACCGAAAAAAGCGCCAGGGCTTCCCGGAAGTTGTTTTTGGGGAAGGAAAGTCAGCTGAACAAATCATTTCCATCATTCAATCCTTAAGAGCAAGAAATAATCAGGTGCTGGTTACCAGGATATCTAAGGAAAAGGCGGAAGCGGTATTACGCGATTGTTCTGAATTTGTTTATCATGAAATCGCACAAATTCTCTATTGGAAAGATGAAAGAAATATTGGTGTAAGCTCAGCAGGTTATATTGCAGTCGTTGCAGCAGGGACTTCAGATTTAAGGGTGGCTGAAGAGGCGGCTCTTACTGCAGAAGTGCTTGGAAGTGAAGTCCGCCGATTCTATGATGTAGGGGTTGCGGGGATCCACCGGCTTTTAAATCATGCGGAAGAAATCCAGAATGCAACTGTTTCTGTAGTTGTGGCAGGAATGGAAGGAGCTCTTCCGAGTGTAGTTGGAGGGCTGGTTTCCCATCCTGTTATAGCCGTTCCAACGAGCATTGGCTACGGTGCGAATTTCAATGGGCTATCTGCATTGCTCACGATGTTGAACTCATGTGCGTCAGGAATTAGCGTAGTGAACATAGACAATGGATTTGGCGGCGGATACAACGCGGTTCTAATCCATCGATTAGCACAAAAAGGGGCCGGAACTAATGACGAAAATACTTTACTTTGATTGTTTCTCAGGAATGAGCGGAGATATGGTTATTGGGGCTTTAATTGATGCGGGGGCAGATGCAAGTGTTCTCCTTGAAGAATTAAAGAAGCTGGATATCGAAGATGAATATGAGCTCAAATGGAAGAAGATTGTAAAAAACGGTATTACAAGCACCAAGTTCGATGTGGTGTTATTGAGTGAAGGTCAAAGCCATGGTCACACGCATGAACACAGCCATAGCCATGATCATCATGGGCATGATCATACTCATAGCCACGACCATAATCACAACCACAGTCATGATCATGAACACAGCCATAGCCATAGCCATGATCACGGCCATAGTCACGATCATACCCATAGCCACAATCATGGCCATCATCATCACCGCTCCTATTCGGATATTGCAAAGATGATAAAAGAAGCAGGATTCAATCATCATATAGAGGATATGGCGCTAAAAATCTTCCGGAAAATTGGGGAAGCGGAGGGGCTTATACATGGGCTTCCATTGGATAAAGTCCATTTCCATGAAGTGGGTGCGGTAGATTCAATTATTGATATTATCGGTGCTGCCATTTTAATAGACCAGTTAGATATCTCTGCAATTAAGTCTTCGCCGGTTCCGGTTGGAAAAGGAAGAATCCATATTGATCATGGGATTTATCCTGTGCCTGCACCTGCCACGCTTGAAATATTAAAAGGAGTTCCAATTGAACAATCAGATGTGAGAGCGGAACTTACCACGCCAACAGGTGCCGCTATTATTTCTGTACTGGCAGAAGAGTATTGTTCGATACCTTCCATGAAGGTTCAATCCATTGGCTATGGTGCTGGAACTAAAACTTTTAGAGACCATCCCAACGTCCTCCGTGTCATTATCGGGGAGTAGACGTTTCATTCAAGAATAAGAGGAGTGTGTGAAATGGTTTCTCAACTTCCGCCTGACCATGAGCATATGGATGATCAGATGTTTAAAATGGAAGTCAATCTTGATGATATTCCTGGGGAGTGGCTGGGCCATGTCATGGATCGGCTGTTTGAAGCCGGAGCAAACGATGTGTTCTACACTCCAATCTATATGAAGAAAAATAGGCCAGGAGTATTATTGCACCTGCTTTGTTCGCAGGCAAAGGTGAATCAAATGAAAGACATCTTATTTGCTGAAACAACCACTCTTGGCATCCGCTATTATCCTCTAACCGTTCACCGTTTGGAACGCCACTTTAAAAAGGTGAACATAGAATGGGGAACAGTAACAGTAAAAGAGGGAATCTATAAGGGAGAAGTTGTCCAAAGAGCCCCTGAATATGAGGAGTGCAAAAAGATTGCCGCCCTTCATAACATCCCTTTGAAAAAGGTTTATGAACACGTATGGAGAGACTATGATGAAAATATATAAATTAATTTTAGATGAATGGCAGCGTGAAATTGGGCATCAGGGGGAAATGTTAACATGTTAATGAGTTTGGTTTCAGTATTATTTCTCGGATTTATATTAGGCATTAAACATTCCATCGAGCCGGATCATATTATTGCAGTTTCCACGATGGTCGGAAAGAGCAAGAAGTTATTGCGGTCAACGCTAACAGGAGTGTTTTGGGGAATCGGACACACGCTTACTCTCTTCATCGTGGGAATGGCTTTAATTCTCATGAAAGGAGAGCTGACAGATAAGTGGGCAATGTCCCTTGAATTTCTTGTCGGCATTATGCTGGTTTACTTAGGTATTAAGAGTTTACTTTTTATGAAAAAACAAGATTCTGATAGGAATACAGAATCCCGGGAAAAATCATCATTAATAAAAGTGACCATTATTGGGTTCGTCCATGGCCTTGCTGGAAGTGCAGCCATGGTGTTATTGACCATGTCCACCGTGTCCACAGTTTGGGAAGGTGCGTTATACATAGGGATATTCGGACTGGGTACTATCTTGGGCATGTTAACTTTTACAACGATTCTTGGTATTCCATTTGTTTATAGCAAAGGCAATGTTAAGATTAACCGGTTTTTGACACAAGCTGCCGGATCAGTAAGTTTTCTGTTTGGAATCTATTATATGTATAACCTCGGGGTAACTGACGGGTTATTTGGATTATGGATTCGATAGGTTGATAGGAATATAGAAAATTGTGTTTAAAATTCAATGCTGATTATGCCCCTTGTTGATTGAAGCGGAAACCAATTTGCAAGGTTAACAGAGCCAAAATATGAAATAAGAGTAAAAGGATCCTGAAATCTTCAGGATCCTTTTAGAGGTTTTCCGGCCAGCAGTGAACTCAAGATAGCGAGAGCGGGCAAAATCATAGTCATATAAATGATTTCTTTATAACCGCCGAAGAAATCATAGGCAAATCCGAAGGGGAGCGGGCCAAGTGCCGAGCCGATGACCATGACTGTCATGGCAGTGCCCTTGATGCTGCCAAGAAATTGCCTGCCAAAGTAGCTGGGCCATACATAGTTTAAAGCAATTCGTTCAAAGCCGCCGCTAATGCCCCAAAGGACACCAAACAGGATGGCGGCTGTTACATTTTTGACGAAAAGAAGGACCAGCATGAAAATGATCTCTCCTAAAAAAATGCCGGCCAGTACATAGTTTACTTTCACTCTATCAAGAATGAATCCGGCCGCCAATGTAATCGGAAAACCGATAATCGCCATTAGGCTCAGTACCAGAGCAGCGATGCCAGGTGAAATATCCTGGATGCCAAAAATAGAGATTAAGTGGAAGGTAAGCCCGGTGTTTACAAGGGCAGGTATGGCCACGCAAAAGAGAAGCAGCCAATAAGCCTTTGTTTTCATCGCTTCCTTTAACGTCCAATTTTCTTCTAAATCCGTTTCAGCATAGCCATCATTTGGTTCGCCTTTTTTAGGAATCGGCTTTTCGCGCCCATCAGGCAAAAGTCCGATATCCTCTGGTTTGTTCCGAATAAGAAAGTAAGCAAGCGGAACGAAAATCACCAGCAGAGCAATTCCCCAAAACTGCCAGGAGAAGCTCCACCCCCATTTATTGACCAGCCAAGCATTAAATGGCGGAAAAATTGCAGAGCTGGAAAATCCGCCGACCGCCATCAAACTTAGCGCTTTCCCCCGTTTTGTAATAAACCATTGAGGAACAAGTGTATTGGGGATTAGAGTCATGGAACCCTGCCCCAGAAGCCTTAAAAAGAAGAAGCCTATGAAGAGCATAGCAGTGTTGGTCACAATGCTGTTCCAGAAACAAGCAAGTGCAAGGCTGATTCCAATAAAGACGGCCATTTTCCGCTGTCCATGCCTGTCAATGAAGCGGCCGACAAAAAACATACATAAACCGGAAGCAAGGGTAGCTGCGGAATAGACAGCTGAAACTTGTGAACGGCTCCAGCCGAAATCATGAATATACGAATCGATAAAAACAGAAATGGAATACGTTTGTCCCGGCCCGGAGAAAAATACGCCGAGAGCAGAAATGAGGACAATCATCCAGCCATAATAAAAAGGTGTAGATACAGGAGCAGCCATTTTTTGTGTTTGTGCTTTCACGTCAAAACCTCCTCCACTCATGATAACAGAGGAAGCCTGAATTGCCCATTTATTTACAGTTGATTCATGGTTTATTAAAAAGATATATTTTTACATTTGATATAGTAATAATGAGATTTTGGTAGATAATAAGAGATTTATTCCTATATAAACGCTTTCATGTATACTTGTATTCCTGCCGTATGTGATATGATTCTACTGTTTTTGTCGGCTCGACTTTGATGAGAGTTCAAAGTCATTATTATAAAAAATAGATTAAGGGGTGTTTGTTTGAAAGCTAATTCATTAAAAGAACAATGGTTTGGCAATGTTAAGGGAGATGTTCTTGCTGGAATCGTAGTGGCATTGGCACTAATTCCAGAGGCGATTGCATTCTCGATTATTGCTGGTGTCGATCCAATGATTGGATTGTACGCTTCTTTCTGTATTGCTGTAACCATTGCAATAGTTGGCGGAAGGCCAGGAATGATCTCTGCTGCAACCGGTGCTATGGCTTTGCTGATGGTTACATTAGTAGCTGATCATGGATTGCAGTATTTATTTGCTGCGACCATTTTAACAGGGGTTCTGCAGATTTTATTTGGTGTGCTTAAATTAGCCCGCTTTATGAAATTTATTCCTCGTGCCGTTATGATTGGGTTTGTGAACGCTTTGGCGATTTTGATTTTCATGGCCCAGCTGGAACAATTTGTAGATGCTACATGGGTTATGTATGCGATGGTTGCCGGAGCATTGGCGATTATTTATATTTTCCCAAGGCTTACGAAAGCAGTACCTTCACCGTTAGTAGCAATTATTGTGATTACAGTCATTGCCATTATGACGAAGAGTGATGTTCGAACAGTAGGAGATATGGGAGCCTTAACTTCTGCATTGCCGGCATTTTTTATTCCAGATGTCCCATTTAATATTGAAACATTAAAAATTATTTTCCCTTATTCACTTGCTCTTGCAATTGTTGGTCTTTTAGAGTCACTTTTGACTGCATCAATCGTTGACGATATGACTGATACAGCAAGTGATAAAAATATGGAAAGCCGCGGACAGGGGATTGCGAACATCGTAGCTGGTTTATTCGGCGGAATGGCTGGGTGTGCCATGATCGGACAGTCCGTCATCAATGTAAAATCAGGGGGAAGAGGCAGACTGTCTGCTCTTGTAGCCGGTACATTCCTTATGTTCTTGATTTTAGTATTAGGCAATATTGTCGTTCAAATACCGATGGCTGCACTGGTTGGTGTCATGATTATGGTTTCAATCGGAACTTTTGATTGGTCTTCTCTTAAAGGGCTTGCCAAGACTCCGGTTACTGATAGCATTGTTATGGTAACAACTACTGTGACAACAGTCTTTACTCACGATTTATCCAAAGGGGTTTTCGCAGGTATTATCTTAAGTGCGATTTTCTTTGTTGCTAAAATTTCTAAAGTGCATGTTACTTCACGAATTGAAGGAGAAAAGAAAATTTATGCCGTTACAGGCCAGGTTTTCTTTGCTTCTGTAGATGAACTCGTAGCTGCCTTTGACTTTAATGAAGAACTAAAAGAAGTTGAAATCGACTTTTCTCAGGCGCATGTCTGGGATGATTCAGGTGTCGCTGCAATAGATAAGATTGTGTTAAAGCTAAGAGATAATGGTGTTTTAGTCCGTTTATCGGGATTGAACGCGCCAAGCTCCAATTTAATTGAGCGTATAGCGGTTCACCGCAAACCTGGTGCAAAATTATCCGGGCATTAAAAATAAAATAAAAATTACTGCCACAGTCTTCTGGACTGTGGTATTTTTTTGATAAGGATAAAAATATAGGGGTGAAGACGTGTTTAAAAAGATACTGATAGCTGCAGATGGATCCGATCATTCCATTCGTTCAGCCAAAAAGGCCATTTATTTGGCCGAACAAAATCCCGATGCTGAAATCACCATTGTATACGCAATTGATGGACAGAAGTCAAAAGAGGATATACTTCACCATTTCGACAAGTCGGTTGTGGACGAAGTAAGAAAACGCCGTTTGGAGCCTATTGAAAATATATTAAAAGAAAAAAATCTTTCTTATGAAATAAAATTCTTACAAGGAGAGCCTGGCCCGGCTATTGTGGAATACGCCAACCAACGAGATTTTGATATTGTGGTAGTAGGCAGCCGTGGATTAAATGCACTTCAGGAAATGGTACTTGGGAGTGTAAGCCATAAAATTGCCAAACGGGTTAAAGCGCCGGTTATGATTGTAAAGTAAATAGAAAGCTGCCAGATAAGAGCCTGAATTTGGTCTTTATCCGGCAGCTTTTTATTGGCGCCAGAAGGTTTGGTTTCTACCCTCGAAGGGATGTAAAGCTGATGTGGGGCAAAGTGACCGATATATCGAAAAAGTGACCGATAAAAATGAAAAGTGACCGATATATTCAAAAAGTAACTGATAAAAAGATGAAATTTGACTGATAAACATAGGGAGGTGACCGATTTATTCCCAAAGAGCCAAAATCTGATTCCTAAATTAGCAACTGTAGAGCCAAATACAGCCATATACCTGGATTTCGGATACTATAAAAACAAAATAGGGGTACTAAAAGAACAAAAATCAGCAAAATCATAGGAGAAGTGTTCATCAATAGGGTATGAAGGACATTAATCAGTAAGAGAAGAATTCAAAGAGTAATGATGACCGAACTCGGCTATGAGAGCAGGGATAAGTCCATCCTACATAAATTTGAAGCCCACCTCCTGATCAAGCTCAAAAAAGGTGCCCTAATCGGGACACCTTCTAATTAACTGGCTTTTACAGCCTGTGGCTGCGCTTTTTTATCTTTTCCGCTTGCTTTATCAGACAGTAATGTCAGCGCTCCGTCACCTGTAACGTTGCAGGCTGTTCCAAAGCTGTCTTGTGCTAGGTAAAGAGCGATCATAAGAGCAATCATTGTTTCATTGAAACCGAGCATGCTTTCAAGCAATCCAAGTGCCGCCATAACGGCTCCGCCTGGAACACCTGGTGCAGCAATCATGGTTACGCCAAGCATTAAAATAAACGGCAGGATTTCTGCGAAAGAAGCAGTTTGTCCTTGGAGCATCATAACAGCAATTGCACAGCTTACAAGAGTAATGGTACTGCCGGACAGATGAATCGTTGCCAGTAAAGGAACAGAGAAATCAGCCACTTTTTCACGTGCACCAAGCTTTTTAACCTGCTTTAGCGTGACGGGAATTGTTGATGCGGATGATTGTGTCCCAAGTGCTGTGAAGTAAGCGGGCATCATACTTTTAATCAGCTTAATCGGATTTGATTTTGTAACCGTTCCTGCAGCCGTATATTGAACCAGTAAAAAGATAATATGAAGAGCAATAATCATTACAAATACTTTTGCAAATACTGACATGATGGCGCCGACTTGACCGCCCTGTGCCATATTGGCAAAAATTCCGAATATATGAACAGGAAGCAATGGAATAATGACTTTCTCAATCAGTTTTTCAATCACATCACGAAAATCGTTCATGGCATTCTGAAGCGTGTTTCCTTTAATCGCCGCTAAGCCAAGCCCTAAAGTGAACGAAATAAGAAGTGCTGTCATAACACCCATTACAGGAGGCATGTCCACCTGGAAAAATGGAGAAAGCAGTGCCTCTTCCGGATTCTCAAATTCCTTGAAGCTTTGATTTTTTAATAGAATCGGATATAGGACAGTAGCAGTGAAGAATGCCAGTAAACCTGCCGCTACTGTTGAGGCATATGCAAAGCCGGTTGTAATGCCCAACAATTTGCCTGCTCCCTTGCCCATGCTGCCGATCCCTGGTGCGATGAATCCGATAATGATTAACGGAATGGCAAAGCCAAGAAAGTTTCCGAAAAGGCCATTAAAAGTAGCGAATAGTTTAATTAACCATTCAGGAGAAAAAGAACCTAGTATAATACCTAAAGCGATAGCTAAAATAATTCTGGGAAGCAATCCGAACCTTTTCATTTTTGTCCTCCTTAAAAATACACTTGTTTTCCATAGAGGGATTATATCTTGTTTTAGATAAAAAGTTAAGAGTGAAAAGTTTTATTCTAAAAATAAAATAATTATATAAATTCTGACTATCAGTCCACTTCAAAAGGGTATTATCCTAGTAAACCTTATAATATAAGATATAAAGCGTTATCTTAAAATACCAATGTGATTTTTGGGTTTTAAATTGTGGAAGAAAAGGAAGTAATAATAAGGTATTTTCTTCAGGTTTTAGGATAAGAAAAGTTTCCTTTTCCAAAGCTTTTTCATACATATGGGAATATGGGCGTATGCGCAGAAAAAAATTCCTTAATATTTGAACATGTAATCACTCCCTCTCTTAAATTAGAAAGTGTTACAATAAAGTGAAGCTTCACTGGCACGTATTTGCGCTGGCGGGCAGACAAGAGAAGATACTTACACTGGAAATATCACTTGGCGCTATTAGCCGGGTAATCCATGATTGAATAATGGAGGTTCTTTTATGAAAACGAAGGTTGGCCTATTGTACGGCGGAAAATCCGCAGAACATAAAGTTTCCATGCAGACAGCAATGGCTGTAATCAAAGCGCTGGACTTAGACAAATTTGAAATTCATCCAATTTATATATCCGAAGAAGGACAATGGGTTAAGGGGCCGCAATTGCAGGGCCCTGTTTCCAGTGTGAAGGAACTGGAATTTTCCCAAGGGGAGGCGCTTGCACCAACAGCATTGGCACCGACACTTTTTCAGGATTCTCAGCAGAAAGGTCCTTTCGATGTAATTTTTCCGCTGCTTCACGGACCTAACGGTGAAGATGGCACGGTTCAAGGTTTATTGGAGCTGCTTAACCTTCCGTATGTAGGCAATGGAGTATTGGCTTCATCTGCTGGTATGGATAAGGTAATTATGAAAAATATTTTTGCACAGGCAGGACTTCCGCAGGTGAAATATGTCTGGTTTATCCGCAGTGAATGGGAAAATGAATCCGCAGCTGCCTATGAGAAAGTAGAAAAGGAACTGGGCTACCCGTGTTTTGTTAAACCGGCCAACCTCGGTTCAAGTGTAGGCATCAGCAAGTGTATGAATCGTACAGAGCTTGAGGAAGCGTTTAAGGAAGCTTTCCAATTCGACCGTAAAATTATCATTGAAGAAGGCGTTACAGCAAGGGAAATTGAAGCTGGTGTACTTGGCAATGACTACCCGGAATGCTCTGTTGCCGGAGAAATTGTTCCAAAAGTGGAGTTTTATGATTATAAAGCAAAATATGAAGATGGAGATACAGCATTGATCATACCAGCTGAAATCTCTGAAAAGGAGTACAGCGAGCTAAAGGATATGGCGATTGCAGCGTTTAAAGCCCTCGATTGCTCCGGTCTTGTCAGAGCTGATTTCTTCTTGACGAGAGAGGGGAAGCTATACATTAACGAAGTGAACACAATGCCTGGATTTACACCTTTCAGCATGTTCCCGCTTCTTTGGAAGCATACTGGTGTTGAGTACCCGCAGCTAATTGAAAAACTTGTAAACCTGGCAATTGAACGGCACGCTGAAAAACAAAATATTAAACACACAATGTAATGCCATTTGGCTGCATTAACGTTATCATTATTGGAAACACGGCATCTTTGTCGTGTTCCTTTTGTTCGTACATAACTGATAGGGTTTCAGCTGCCATTCGTGCAAAGTGGAAAACTGTCAAAATAGGAGGAGCCGTATGATTAAGAAAACACTTCAAGAGATTGGACAAATGATTAAGATTGAGAATGATTTTTCATCTTTTTATGGTACCGCCATTAAAGGGGTAAGTATTGATTCAAGAAAAATCGAGCAAGGCAATCTGTTTGTCCCTTTCAAAGGGGAAAACTCCGACGGCCATCGTTTTGTAGAAGACGCCCTTCGAAAAGGGGCAGCCGCAGCATTCTGGCAAAAGGATGTTCCGAATCCTCCGCTTCATTTGCCCATCCTGCTGGTAGAAGATACATTGGCAGCCCTCCAGGAATTGGCGAGAAGCTACCGCGGTGAACTTAAGGTAAAAGCAGTAGGTATTACGGGTAGCAATGGGAAAACAACGACCAAGGATATGACAGCCAATTTGCTTTCCGTAAAATACAAGGTACAGAAGACGGAAGGAAACTACAATAATCATATTGGCCTGCCATTAACAATTCTCGCATTAGAAGAGGATACAGAAATTGCTGTATTGGAAATGGGCATGAGCGGACGGGGGGAAATTGACTTCCTTACAAGGCTGGCCCGTCCGGAAGCAGTAATTATTACGAATATAGGCGAGTCACACCTTCAGGACTTAGGATCCAGAGAGGGAATTGCGGAGGCAAAGCTTGAGATCGTTAATGGTCTTCAGGCTAATGGCGTGGTTATTTATTATGGTGACGAACCGCTTCTTAATGAAAAATTAAAGTCTTACACGGGTTCAGCAGCTTTAAGGACCTTTGGCAGAAGCGAAACAAATGATGTCTATCCGCTTAGTATTGAACAGAATGATAGCGGCAGTACCTTTATGGTTAATGGCACAAATGAAGAGTTTTATCTGCCGGTATTAGGAACGCATAATGTCCTGAATGCGCTGGCGGCCATGAGTGTAGCTTCACATTTTGGTGTGCCATATGAAAAAATGAATGAGGGCTTCTCCGGCTTGAAGCTGACCAATATGCGAATGGAGCTTTTAGAAGGGAAGAACGGTGAAAAGATTATCAATGATGCTTATAACGCAAGCCCGACTTCCATGAATGCTGCAATTGAGCTTATTGCTAATCTGCCTGGCTATAAAAAGAAAATTCTGGTTCTCGGCGATATGCTGGAGCTTGGGCCTCAGGAGGAAGATTTCCATTTTGCCGTTGGGAAATCAGTAGATTCGGAAAAAGTTGATTACATTTTTACATTCGGCAAGCTCGGTGAGTTTATTGCCAAGGGGGCAGAACAATCACTCACAGCCGATAGGGTGATTGCTTTTACAGATAAACAGCCATTGATTGAAGAATTGAAGAAGCATGTCGATAAAGAAACAATCGTACTGGTTAAAGCATCAAGAGGCATGAAGCTGGAAGAAGTCGTCTCAGCCCTTCAATAACTTTTACCAGGAATTAAAAATTGCTGTCCAATAAAGATAATAAGCATAATGAAGCAGCTTTAACAGAAGTTATACAGGTACTAGAACAGCATCCTGGATGCCTTTTCTTTTTCAAATACTCTGGCCCCGCTTTATAAATATTCCAATATCAGCTGGATTGTTAGTGCAAAGCGTAAGCAAATCAAGCAGAAACGAATGAATGAGATGATTGTGAAGCTATCAGATGGCTGTAAAAATCCTCGTACAAATAAATTGGTTAAAACTGTTATTATAGGTAACTTACCCCTGTTTCACGTGGAACAGGGGTTGAAATTATTTTTCTATAGTTCTTCTGCTTGTAATAGGTTTGATTAGTATGCGAAAAAGGAAAAAGTGTAAAATAGAAAAAGACTCCATTTTTTAATAAAAGGCGGTGATCACGGATGATTGGCTGCATGTGTATACACGGTTTTACAGGAGCCCCTTATGAAGTGGAGCCTCTCGTTGATTATTTAAAGGAACATACAGACTGGGAGATTTCAGTGCCAACATTACCGGGTCACGGGGATGAATTGAAGCTTAAGGGCATCGCCTATCACAAATGGATTGAGCATGCGGAAGAAGAACTAAAAGGGCTTATTAACCGGTGTGAAAAGGTATACGTGGTCGGTTTTTCAATGGGCGGCCTGATTGCCAGTTATTTAACCGTGCATTATCCTGTAGATAAATTAGTTCTCCTCAGTGCGGCTGCCTATTACGTAAATCCTAAGCAGCTTTTTTCCGATATTAAGGATATGGTAAAGGATGCTTTTCGGGGAAACCTGGCCGGCAATGAAATGTTTGTCAGGTACAAGCGGAAAATCAGTGCTACACCAATAACAGCTACACTTCAGTTTCGACGTCTGGTGGCTTCCATTAGGCCGATTCTGAACCAGGTTACCGTACCAACTCTAATCGCACAAGGGGAAAGTGATGGTGTCGTTCCTCCCAGAAGCGCACGATACTTATACAATAATATTGGTTCTTCTGCTAAAAAACTGATTTTTTTAAAGGATTCGAAGCATTTAATCTGTCATTGTGAAGAAAGAGATCAGCTGTTTCACGAAATCCTCGATTTTCTAAAAGAAAAGCCGGCATGATAGGGTTTTCAGCCAGTCGTCAGGTTTGCATTGCTTACTTGGAAATGGTAATATTAACACCAAAGTGCCAACAGGAACTTCTTTTGGAAACCCGGACATACTCCAACAGGAGAATGTCTTTTTTCATTAAATACGGAAGTATGTTTGTACAGGGAATTGGCCAAAGCAATAAAATTCCCTCCATTGACGTACTTGCGTTTAGGCCGTATTTTATTGAGTGCTAACCATCTTAAAATAAGGTAAGCCATTCATTTCAAGAGACCTACTTGTCCATAAATCAATTAGGGTTTGAACTTACCCTCATCCTATCCTCAAGCGGGTTTCATATTGAGTGAGACTCTTCTTAGCGAAAATACACCGCACTTTTTATAAAAATAAGAAGGTATAGCTTTCTGAAGCCGGATACTTCCGGTTCAGGGCTCCTTTCAGGATGCCTAACTTTTCTTATAATCGTCCGGAAGAGTGCCTCATAGGCCAATTTTCAGGAGAACTCCTGCCTGCAATGTGCAGGAACAAAATTTTTCTATGATTAGAAGGAGAATGAATACATTGACAAAGTTTCAAGACTTGGGCATCAGCCCAGCGACAATGAAAGCACTAAAACGAATGGGTTTTGAAGAAGCGACTCCAATCCAGGCCCAAACGATTCCATTGAGCTTAGAAAATAAAGATTTAATCGGCCAGGCGCAAACAGGGACAGGAAAAACGGCCGCGTTTGGAATTCCGATGATTGATAAAATTGACAACACGAAGGATTTTATCCAGGGAATCGTGATCGCTCCAACTCGCGAGCTTGCTATTCAAGTATCTGAAGAGCTATATAAAATTGGTTATGGCAAAAGAACAAAAGTCCTTTCAATCTATGGAGGCCAGGATATTAACCGCCAAATTCGCGCATTAAAGAATAAGCCGCATATTATTGTCGGAACACCGGGACGGATTCTGGACCATATCAACCGTAAAACGCTGCGCCTTGATCATGTCCACACGGCAATTCTCGATGAAGCGGATGAAATGCTGAATATGGGATTCATTGATGACATTGAAGCAATCCTAGCGCAGATTCCAGAAGAGCGCCAGACGCTTCTTTTCTCGGCTACTATGCCAGCCCCAATCCGGAGAATGGCAGAGCGTTTCATGAAAGACCCTCAGGTTGTTCGTGTACAGGCCAAGGAAATGACTGTTTCATCTATTGAGCAATATTATATTGAAGTACATGAAAAAAATAAGTTTGACGTACTAACAAGGCTATTGGATATCCAATCACCTGAATTGGCCATTGTTTTCGGACGCACCAAGCGCCGCGTTGACGAGCTTGCAGAGGCATTGAACCTGCGCGGATACATGGCAGAAGGTATACATGGAGACTTAAGCCAGGCAAAGCGGATTTCTGTTTTGCGCAAATTTAAGGAAGGCAGCATTGACGTCCTTGTAGCAACAGATGTTGCCGCTCGCGGATTGGATATTTCCGGCGTTACACATGTGTACAATTTTGATATCCCGCAGGATCCGGAAAGCTATGTTCACCGCATTGGGCGTACAGGACGTGCCGGCAAAACAGGCGTTGCCATGACATTTATCAACCCGCGCGAAAAATCTTATCTGCATGTTGTTGAAAAAACAACAAAGAGAAAAATGGAACGCATGGATGCTCCAACGCTTGATGAAGCGATTGAAGGCCAGCAAAAAGCCGTTATGGATAAAATCCTGCAAACGATCGAGGAAAATAACCTTGATAGCTATAAAGAAGCTGCGGATGAATTGCTTGCCCAAAAGGACGCTTCAACAGTTGTTCAGGCTGTGCTAAAAATGCTGACAAAAGAACCGGATACTACTCCAGTTAAGTTAACGGAAGAAAAGCCGCTTCCATCCAAGCGTGATCGAAAGCCAAACGACCGAAGCCGCGGCGGCTACGGCGGAAGAGGCAGGCAAGGAGGCCAAAAAGGATCCTACAAATCCCGCCAAGGCCACACTGGAAAACGCCATAATAACAATAACCGATCAAACAGCAATAGCTATCGGTAATAAGTGGGGGAGAGCAGAGTTTTTGCTCTCTTTTTTTTTATTGGCGGGATATTTCTAGAGAAATCATTTTAAGTTGCCCTTGACCTTAATAAAACTGCCGCAGCCATTTATAGTAATTTCTCCCCCGCAGCCGTACATACTAAGGAAAACGCAGGTACAGGAGGAACTAATGATGACGATTGTACGCCTCGGATATGTCGCAATGAGCATGAATTTAAAAAATGCTTCGCCCTCGCAAACGATGACGTTCAAACAATTTTCTTCAATCAAAGATCAGGAGGCGGCCATTGGCAGGCTTGAGCGGATTGCAGTTTCTAACCTGGAGAACTGCCTCCGTTTGCTGAAGCATAACGCGGCACATGATATTCATTTTTTTCGGTTCAGCTCGCGGTTAATTCCGCTTGCCAATCATGAGGAATTGTCTGATTGGAAATATATGCGTCCTCTTAAGGAGGCTTTATCCAATATCGGGGACTTTTTAGAGGTATATCCCATGAGGGTGGACTTTCATCCAGACCATTTTGTACTGCTTAATACACCAAAAGTGGACACGCTGAATATGTCCATTAAAACGTTAGCTATGCATCAGGCGCTGTTAAAAGGAATGCGGGTTGACCCGTCTCATCGCTGTGTTCTCCATGTGGGCGGCGGTTATGATGATAAAGAAAAGGCTCTGGAGCAGTTTATACATAATTGGGGGTTCACGCCCGCCGGCATTCAGCAGATGGTTATCCTCGAGAATGATGATACCACCTTTACGCTTGATGACACCTTGTATCTGTGTGAAAAACTTGGAATTCCGCTTGTTTTTGATTACCATCATCATCTGGCGAACTTTCAGAACGACAACTGGGTCGATCAGTGGGAGAGAGTTACTGGTACATGGGAACTTTCTGATCTTCCTGTGAAAATGCATATTTCAAGCCCGAAATCAGAAAAGGATTTCAGGGCCCATGCAGATTATGTCGACTCTGAAATGTTCATGGAATTCCTGCAAAATATAAAAGGCTCAGTTCCGGAAATCCATTGTATGATTGAAGCGAAGATGAAGGACAGTGCCCTATTCCAGCTGGCTGAGGACCTAAGGACGAAACAGAATCTAAAATTTATTGACCAGTCGAGCTTTGAAATTTAATCGTATGCCCCCACTTTTTTCATAAAAGGAAGACACTTCTTTTTCGTGTCATGTATACTAATAAGAGTGATATTTTGGAATTCCAGGGGGTACTACATGATTACAGAGCCGCATAAAAGGATTCCGGCACGGGGACTGCTTGCATGGCGAATCTCCGGCTCGATCCACTCTGTATTTCCTTTGCTTTTATCAGGGGGAATCATTGCTTTAACCAGCTTATTCGACTGGCCTATCTGGGTGATAGGGGCTGCCCTGATGTTTTTTTCTGCCTATGCCTATTTTGTGATTATGATTATTCCAACTTTGAGGTGGAAGAGATGGAGATATGAGGTTCGGGAAAAAGAAATTGAACTTAAACATGGAATCTTTGTTATTAAAAGAACGCTTGTCCCGATGATTCGGGTACAGCATGTTGACACAAGACAAGGACCGATTTTACGGAAGTATCGGTTGGCAACTGTCATAATATCCACTGCTGCTACAGTCCATGAGATTCCTGCGTTGGATGTGGAAGAAGCGGAGGAGCTGCGCTTTTTCATTTCTCAATTGGCAAGGGTTGCAGACGATGATGTCTAATCCGAGGCGTCTGCATCCAATATCTGCAGTATCGAATTTCCTGAAGCAGCTGAAGGAATTGATTGTTCCGTTCTTAATCTTTGTCGTTTTTGGAAGCAGGGGTGGAAACGGCGAAGTGTTTCAGCTGGTTATTACAGCTGGAGTTGTTATGGCTGTGTTTATCATCGGAGTCCTTTCCTGGCTAAGGTATACCTATAGACTTGAGGAGGGGGAGCTCCGAATTGAGTATGGTATTCTAGTCAGAAAGAAAAGGTATATCCCGCTTGAAAGAATTCAAAGTTTGGACTTATCTGAAGGGCTGCTGCAGAGGCCTTTCGGGCTTGTGAAAATGAAGGTGGAAACCGCTGGTTCTAGCGGTGGAGGAGATGCGGAAGCAGTGCTGACCGCTATTTCCAGGAAAGATGCTGATTTTATTCAGCAGGCATTTTCAACGGCCAAAAAGAAACCTTCAGAAAACAGCAATGAATTAGAATCTGCTGCAGCAATGCGGAAAATCATTTATAAAATTTCACCGGGACAGCTGCTCCTTCTTGCTTCAACGTCAAGTGGAGTGGGAGTTGTCATTTCGGCAGTTTTTGCTCTTATTTTTCAATTTGAAGAAATCATTCCTTATGATAAAGTTTTTGCGGGATTGGAAGGGTTTATTGCGAACGGCGTCATTTTTGTGAGCATTCTTGTCTTTATCGGCTTCGTGTTTGCATGGATTATTGCCCTTGTAGGAACGATGCTAAAGTATGCCGATTTCACACTGAGAAAAACAGACAAGGAATTAATCATAACCAGAGGTTTGCTGGAAAAAAGACAAATGACCATCCCGCTGCATCGCATCCAAGCTATTCAGATCAGTGAGAATCTTATAAGGCAGCCGTTTGGATTGGCCACTGTTTATGTAGAAAGCGCTGGCGGTTCACTCGAAGATAGTGAAAGCGCCCGTGTCATGGTTTTGCCGATTGTAAAAAGAAGCAGGATAGCAGGATTGTTAAAATCAGATTTGCCTGATTACGAACTCCAGCCAGGCTTTTTCAAAGCTCCAAAGAGAGCGCTCAATAGGTATATTTGGAGGGGGCTTCTAGGGATCCTGCCCTTAATTATTGCTCCGATTATTTTTTTCAGGCCATTGGGATACTTCTCTCTGCTGCTGTTGATCTTCTCCTTTGTCTGGTCGTATCTTAAGTACAAAGATGCCGGTTGGGATATTAGTTCGCATCAGCTTGCGCTCAGATATCGCGGCATAGTCAGGACGACTGTTTTTATGAGGAAAAATCGCATTCAATCGCTTACGATGAGTGAAAGCTATTTTCAAAAAAAGCAGAATCTGGCTACCATTGAAGCAGTAGCCATGTCCGGGACTGGCGGAACGGGCGGAACGGTGCTTGATCTGGACCGAAAAGACGTAAATGCGATATATAAATGGTACTCTTATACAGGCTTGAACGGTAATGCATTACAAAAAGAAAAGCGCCAATGAGCGCCTTTCTTTTTTATTTGGCTGTTTTCGCAAATCAACGGGCAGAATTCATAAATAACAACAACAACCTATGAAAAAAGGCCAATTAACAACAATAAACCTTTTAGAAAAGAGCCTTTTATTTTGCCAGAAACCCCAATACAGCCAACAGCAAAATCACACTCCATAATAGGAGCCTGGAAGCGGGTATTCCTTTTAGGGAAGGGCGCAATCCGGACATTTTCCCGGGACGTGTGATCCCGGATGTCATTGACTGACGTCCTTTTGAAAGGAAAGCTGCGCCGATCAGGAACCCGGAGATAAGCCCGAAAATATGGGCTGTTACATTTATATTTGGCTGCAAAAAGGTCATGATCACACCAATCACGGTAATGGTCAGAATGATTTGCGAGTTCTCCCTTGATAAAAGGTCTTTGCGGAAGATAATGATGGCCGCAAAGAAGCCGAATAAACCAAATATAGCTCCGCTCGCTCCAACATGTATATATGTCATTGGTTCCAGAATGAGTGTGGCGATGTTGGCCGCCACCCCGGCTGTAACATATAGAAAGATGAATTTCATTTTCCCGAGGATCCGTTCCAGGGCAGGGCCAAATAGAACAAGAGAAAAGCTATTGAATAGAACATGGGGAAATCCGCTATGCAAAATCATCGGGGTGAAAAGCCGCCAGTATTCACCCTGGACGATATATAGATTGACTCCCGCGAGTTTCTCAAATATTAGCGCATTGGGAAAGATGGGAATGACTGTTAATAAATAGAGTAAGATATGGATAAAAATGATGACGGAAACAACAGGGTAAAAACGAATAAATTCTTTTAAGCTTTCCGTTCTCGTAAACATAGGTAACCTCCGTTATTGTTGGTTAATAGGTTTCTTATATTTCCATCATAGCCTGAAAGGGCTGTTTTCATCATGCGATAACCCTTGTTCATATAAATAAAGCAGTTTAGTATAGCGCCCAGGTCTTTGTGTGTGTACATACCTAAGCTTCTACTGTATTCTTTATGCAGCAGATAATCTAAATAGAAGGAAGATGAGAGATGATTTCAGGAATTGGAATAGATATTGCCGAGCTTGACCGCATCCGAAAAATAATAGCCAGGCAGGAGCGGTTTCCTGAGAGGATTCTGACTCCGAGGGAAATAACTGTGTATAATGAATTGCCGGAAAAAAGGCGTGCCGAGTATCTTGCTGGGAGATTTGCTGCGAAAGAGGCCTTCTCCAAAGCGGCCGGAACCGGAATTGGCGAAAAACTTTCTTTTCAGGATATTGAAATTGAAAAAGATGAACTGGGAAAGCCTTTTATATCGAAGCCTTTTAAAAAAGGGGTCCACCTGTCAATTTCCCATAGCAGAAAATATGCCATTGCGCAGGTGGTCATCGAAGAAACTTAATAACTGGGTGTTCTAAAGCTCATCATCATATTGGCACCCTGGTAATTGGAGCAGGAGGCACGAGACTCTATCAGGAGAAGAGTGTCAAAGCATACCCATGCAACAAGGGTTTGGTATCACCAGCGGTTCGATGTTTCTTGAGTGGAATTCAACTGGCCATTTTAACAGAGGCAAGAAATTAACAAAGCTTGCCATTCCTCCTAGCATATTCCCTAAGGTTGTCTCATATATTCATAGTGCGATAGGAGAGACAGGCCAAAAGGATTGGCCGATCTCACTGAAATGAGACAAAGGGGCTGAAGGAATGAAAAAAAAGTTGTTAATGCTGCTTGCCGGGCTCATGGTTGTTTTTGCATTGTCTGCCTGTGGATCTAAATCACAAGACGATGTTGTAAAGGAGCTTGGCAATAAGCTGGAAGACATTAAAGGGTATAAGGCAGATGCCAAAATGACCCTGCAAATGGGCACCGACCCGCAAACCTATGATATTGAAGTTTGGCATAAGGAACCAACCTATTACCGGGTGAACCTTAAAAATGCCCAAAAGGACCAAAGCCAAATGATCCTGCGAAACGATGACGGCGTATTTGTCCTCACTCCTGCGCTGAATAAGAGCTTCCGCTTCCAGAGCGATTGGCCGCAGAACAGCAGCCAGGCTTATTTATATGAATCACTAGTCAAGGATATTATTGAGGATAAGGAAGCTAAGTTCTCCGCTACAAAAGATCATTATGTGTTTGAAACGAAAACAAGATACCAAAATAATCAAATGCTTCCAGTCCAGGAAATCACACTGAAAAAGTCTGACCTGTCTCCGGTTAGCGTAAAGGTTATGGACCCGGATAAAAATGCACTTGTAACTGTAGAATTCTCAAATGTGAAGTTTAATGCCAGCTTTGATAAAAAGGACTTTGATATGCAGAAGAACATGACAGGTGCCCAGCTGGAAGTGCCGGTTATGGCAGAGGTGGAAGAACAGGAATTCTCGGTTAAATATCCTCAAATGGAAATCGCCGGAGTGAATTTAGTCGATGAGAAGGAAATGAAAACAGAAGGCGGCAAGCGGGTTGTTTTAACCTATGATGGCGAAAAATCCTTCACGCTTGTACAGGAAAAAGCAACTGTAATGCCAGCTTCATCCTCTGTAACTTCAGTCAAAGGAGAACCGGTTGATCTCGGGTTTACAATTGGAGCTTTATCTGACAACACCATTTCATGGACATACCAGGGTGTTGATTACATGATTGCTTCCAACGATTTATCTCCAGAAGAGATGTCCATGCTTGCCCGTTCCGTCCAGGGTGACATGGTGAAATAAAGCCTTACCTTAAACAGGTCCTCAAGAGGGACCTGTTTTATTATGTGCGCCCGGCATGGGT
>NZ_JAGGQS010000003.1:0-109373 GCF_018613175.1 Bacillus sp. ISL-47
CTTTTTGTCTACAAACTGAGGTATCCCAATAGTATTGGGATACCTCTTTTCTTTTGTTAGCCAGCTATTAGCCTTCCATTGTTGGCGGTACATCCACAAATTGTTTCTGAGTTAATCTTAATACAAGATTAATGTCATCTTTCTCAACAAATTTGTCGAATCTGCCCCATTTATCGAAGTTTGATAAATAGTCTGCTTCTGTTAAATTCCAGCTAATTAATTTACACTTAATCGGTTCATTAAGGAACTCAAACGTATTAGATCCAAAGGCACAGCGATTTGCTCCCATACCGTCCTTTGCAATCTCCCTGATTTCATTATTAGTACTGTTTTTAGAGCTGAATAGAGGAACCGGGATTGGTGCAAGGTCAGTTACTCTTGTATAGCACTTAAATGGTACATTAACAGAATAATCTTTAACATATCCTTCACAGTCTTCAACATATTGGATGTTTTTGTGGATATATCCTTCAATAAACAATTTTACGTTAGTAGTTGTACCTTCTTCATCATCGGCATCTGGTGCTGCTGGAATTGCTCTGCATTGAGTTAAATAGACATTTTTCCTAATTACCTTAATATCTGTCGCATAAGATGGAAGACAAATATCTGATTCAGTAAGAGCTTGAACAGGTACATCCCCCAAGATAATCGTTTCTTCTACTTCGCCTGGATTAAGAACTGTTCCTGCTTCACAAAAATGTCCATGGGACTTTGCTGTGTCGCATGCAGGCATTGCTGGGCATTTGCCATGATCATGACCTTTACCGCAACCACATTTCTTCATACAATACACTCCTTTAAATATTTTAGCCAAAATGAATTAAGCTTCTGTATTATTAAGCATCATTTCTTTTGGCTTACTACTTGTATATGTAAATAGCAGCACTTTGGAATGGACGAGTGTCTTTAGTCTTTTTACTCATTTTTAAAGTTTTTATCAATCTAACTTTTTTCGGCAATATTTCTCGTTGTTTTCCTAAACCCACACAAGGATTCAAAAAGTACATACATTAAATAAAGGAATATATAACGAAATGAGGCGACATATGATGACGAAGACTCCTTTAATTTCGATTATTTTCCCAGCTAAAAATGAAGGAGTAAATGTTAAGCGAACACTTGATTCGCTATTCTCCATTTCAACAGATTACCCTTTTGAAGTGATTTTGGTGGATGATGCATCAGTGGATGGCTGCTGTGATTTTATAAGTACTTACAGCAAAAAAGATCTGATTAAACTAGTTAAAACAAAAGGAGCAGGAGCATCCAATGCAAGGAACATTGGGGCAGATCAGGCAAAAGGCGATTATTACTTTTTCTGTGATGCCCATTTGGAATTTGAAGACAAATGGATCGACCGTTTAATGGAACCTTTGCTTTCTGGTAAAACAGATGCAGTTACACCTGCGATTGCTTCAATGGATAATCCGAAATCGATTGGATTCGGCCAAACGCTGACTCCATCCTTATCGATTAAATGGAACAAAAGGCAATCAGGACTCTTCGAAACAGCGGTATTGCCAGGCGGTTGTTTCGCTATTACCCGTTCAGCATTTGAAGCCGTAGGAGGCTTTGAGACTGGCTTTAAAACGTGGGGGCACGAAGATGTCGAGATATCTATTAAACTCTGGCTGTTCGGCTTCAAATGCCACGTGCAGCCGGATGTGACAATCCTGCACCTCTTCAGGAAAAAGCATCCATACAAAGTCAAATATGTGGAAGTCAACTACAATCTAATGAGAATGGCATACTCCCATTTTAATGATGCACGTATTTATAAATGCAGAAAACTGCTTAGGGGCAAATATAGGAGATTGATTGAACCACGAGTGATTAAACACGGAGTGCTAAAGCAGCGGGAGGAATATTTTAGAAAGAGGGAGTATGATGATGATTGGTATTTTGGGAAGTTTGGGATTGATTTTTAATCCATAATGAAATGGAAGGATATAATGTGAATGTAAATAAAAATAATCCGTTGACATCAATAATCATATTGACGCATAATGGCCTTCGATACACTAGAAGATGCATAAATAGTATTTTGACACATACGAAAGCTAATTACGAATTAATCATAGTTGATAATGCATCAACAGATAGAACAGTGAAATACTTACAATCTGTTCAGAATGTAAGAGTAATAGCTAATCAACATAATAAAGGCTTTTCAGGAGGGTGCAACCAGGGATTACGGATAGCAAGTGGTGAATATATCGTTCTGCTTAATAATGATACAGTTGTCACAGAAGGCTGGCTTTCACGACTAATAGCATGGCTGGAGTCAAATAAGCAAATTGGAATAGTTGGTCCTCGCTCAAACTTTGTTCTCCCTCTGCAAGCAATCCCGAAAGCACCTTATAAATCCATGAAAAAAATGCACGACTTTGCTGCTCAATGGGTAAAAGGTCATAAGAATCAAGGGTTTTCAGTTGATTATCTTAGCGGTTTTTGCATGGCTTTTAGAAAAGAGCTAATACAGCATATTGGCGGTTTGGATGAAAGGTTTAACCCTGGTTATTTTGAAGACACTGACTTTTGTCTACGAACAAGTATAGCTGGAAAAAAACTATGGGTAGCCAATGATGTTTATATCCACCATTATGGCAGCAGCAGTTTTAAAACAAACCGAAAAGTTCATGGGACTGCCATAGCAGAAAGTCAGAAGAAATTTTTTAATAAGTGGAAAATAAATAACTTTAATCAAATTAAAGATTTAGTTAAGCGGGAACAGCCTTTTAATCCTGAACGGCATTATGTTCCATTCTAGTAAATTAATTTAGAGAAAAACAAAAGTGCTTGAATAGCAATATCAAGCACTTTTTTATTTCTTAATTTTATGCCTCTTTGTATCATGCAAATGAAACGGCACAAACCTCCCCTTTAATTTCCCCTTAAAGTATGCATGAAAATACAAACCTTTTTTCAAAGCTTTTCTTTTCTCTCACTAAAAAGCTTTTCCTTTTTTAAATTTAGAAATAAATGCTGCATCAACCATGACCGGATTAGAAGTATTGAGTTTTAACTGGGCGGCTGTTTGGAAACTTATTGGGTGCAAACAGTTTTGTAAACTGATATAATAATCTGATCCAAAACAGTATAATATGCCGTCAGGTAACACTTTGTCTGCATCAGCTAAGGTTTTAAAGGTAGGTCCCGAGTCGAAATGATTAATTAATATATCGCTCACTAAAACGATCCTTTGGGTTTGGAAGTGATAATCGTTAAAAATGGTTTGGTTTGGGATTAGATGCTTCTTATTATTTTGAATATAATATATTTCTGGCTTTTGAGCAGATTTGATAAGTCGTTGATTTGGCATGAGTCGAGCAGATGTGAAAACCTTTTGATCTATGGGGCTTCCCTCTTTATATCTATACAGGAATGGATCGGGGATATTTACTATTTGGCTTGTAGAGTAACGTAATTTGTTAAATACATCTGTATTAATCTTTCTTCTCCTATTGCCCTCCATTAAATATATATCTGTAGAAGGTCCTTTTAGCAGTGTTCCATCAGGGATATTCTTTGGTGTCTCTATAAAAAGTCTCTGAAATGAATCGGGACTTTTATATGAAACGTCCAAAATCTTCCTAATTGGGTAAAAAGGAGCCAGTTCTGTTAATCGGTTCCAAAAAGCAGCATCCCCATTGAACCAATATTTTGGATTGTCATCCCAGTAGCTGCCGTAAATTTTATAAACCCTCTCAGCTATCCCTCTTGTATGCATAACTGAACAATGATCAACAAAACCTGAAGCCTGAGATAGGATTCCGTATGTTCTTCTTGAGAATTTTTGTTTTACTTTTCCATTATCGTCTACTATCTTAACAAGCTGCTTCGAATAAACAACTTCAATACCAGGATGTTTTTCCAGATAATTTATCATGATGCTTAATCGATTGGGCAGGAACACATTATCGTCAGTCAGATATGTGATATATTTTCCTTTTGTTTTGGGAATAGCTTCATTAATCAATGTGGCGTATCGGGTTGTTTTGTATCTTTCGCTGTCATTAACATTACTATTAAAATATTTTATTCGTTTGTCGGTTAAATATTTTTTAATAACTTTAACAGTATCTTCATTAGAATTGTCATCCATCACAAAAAGCTCCCAATCTTTAAAAGTTTGATTTATAACACTTTCAATAGAATATCCAATTGTTTTATTTTTGTTATAACTTGTTAAAATAATTGAAATAGAAACCATACATGTTTTCACCCCAAGTAAAAAGGTCTATCTAAATACGAGTTATTCTTATATTGACACTATAATCCAGATGATTTAATAATATATGAGATGAAATTGTCTAATTCTAGGTTTTGCTCATTCAATATTCCCAGGCCATGAAAAGAAGAAATTCGATGAAAACTAAGAGGGATTTTTGATTCTTTCAAAAAGTCCTCAATTCCAGTTAAAACACCATTTTTTTCTCCCCCTTCAAATAATGCATTGTTTAGATCATTATTAATGACTTTAGGTGCTTCTTCTCCTTCTTTAGAGCAATCAATTAACTTAGTATATCCTTTTGCAATCCCTTTTTTGGCATATGGCTTCCTATACCTTTCAGGAATTGTTTTGGGATAATAATACATGTCACGTCTTCCGTAGGGCCATTCAGTATCATGCAATATAATAATTGGAAATCTTCCTTGTTTAATAGCGGCTTTTTCTATAGTTTTTAACTCATTATAAACTGTGTACCAGTTATGATCACCATCAATAATGACTGTATCGTAATTATTTAGTGTTGGCAGAACATTAAGACTAAAGTCTTTTGATATTTGTAAATATCCTTTAAATTCCTTATTTAGCCTTTTTAATTCTTCATGCGGCTCTGGATCAACAACGACCAAGGTTCCGCAAATAGCTTTACAGTATTCAAGTAACTTGATTGTATTTTCACCTTTATACGCACCAATTTCAATGATCTTCTTTGAATTGGTTTTGATTAGAATTAATTTAATGACAGCCTCCCAAAATCTCCACATATCATTACCTCTTTCTACAATATATTAGAGTATATTTGTTAATGATTTATTCTAAACATTGCTATTCCCAAATGTTACCTGCATAGAGCATAGGCTAAGAAAGAATAAAAAACTAAAATTTTTAGCAACAATTAGCGAAACTAGACTAACTAATTTTAACTGTTTGTATATAAGATATCTCAGCTGAATAAAGTAATTTATTCTGAATTTTCTTTACTTAGTATATCTATCAATTTTTCTTTAAATATTTTTTTATTGAAATGGTCAGCTACATGAGTGATTCCATTGTTTCTAAGTTTGGTCCATAACTTTTTATCTTCATACAAGTTGATAAGTTTTTGGGCAAATTCTTCTGAATTTTTCCCAATAAGAACATAGTTTTCATCTAAGCCTAACTGTTTAGAAATTAAGGGGGTTACAATTGATGGCAAGCCATGAGACATAGCTTCTAGAGCTTTTAGAGGGATTCCAGCAGCGTACCTAGTAGGGATAATAAACACTTTACATTTATCATAATAGTATGATAAATTGTCCACTTGACCTGTAACAATTACATTTTTGGAAGAAAGCCCCTTTATTGCTTCTGAATTATTAGTACCTACAATCCATAGTTTTGCTTTAAGCTTACTAAAAACCTTAGGATAAATGTTTTTTATAAAGTGAATAATTGCATCCTCGTTCGGTGAAGGAGAGGATAAAAATCCCCCAACAAATAATATATCTTTTCGATTTTCAAAAGGGTTTTCTGTCTTATTCTTTTCAACAGGATGCCCAAGAACAAATATAGGTTTTTGGATATAATTTTGTATTTTTTCCTTTTCATGCATAGAAACAGTTACAATTAAGTCAGCTTTATTAATTAATTGAATTTCTTCTTGTAACATATACTCCTTTTTTCGGTTGGATAAATGTCTACCCAGTGATTCTATTCTCAAGATTTCTCTTTGAGCAAATAAAGCTTCAGCATCATAAATAATTTTTTGATTTTTGTTATTAGACTTTATAATGTTATATATTCTTTTAAGATTATGGGGACGGCTAATCCAGATAGCATCAAAGAAGTCTGACCTTTTTAAATAAAAATTTTGAAAGTCTAATTTCTTTGTTTCTGTACTATACATTACCTCTATACCTTTTTCCTGTAAAAGTCTTGTACACGGTTCTGTTCTTTCTGAATTTGTTAATGGAAAATAAGTAACTTGCACACCAATTTCAGCAAGACAATTTAAAAGTGAAAATGTTCTGGGTAATCCCGAGCCAAGTTCCGGTGCTGGGATTCGGTCATCAACGACTAAAAGCTTAAATTGTTTGGCTTTGAAATTTCTTGCCTTTAATACATTTTTGATATGTGGAACCTGAAATTCTTCTAATCTTCTTTTCCACTTTTTATAAAATTTTTCCTTATTTTTCATTTGAAGTTCAATAGCTTTTTTAGATGATGAACTTCCGAATTCATGATGGTGTATAACAGCTAAAGGTTGAAACATAATCTTATACCCCAGTTCTCTAAGTTTCATTGCCAAATCTACTTCCTCATAATAAGCAGGGGCAAACTGTTCATCAAATTTGCCAGCAAGAGTAAATAAATTTTTTTTAACCATGATACAGGCACCTGAACAGTAATGAACTTCCCGGACAAAGGAATACTGGGGATTATCGGGATGATCACCTCTTCCATATCCATAACAAGATCCATCATTGAAAATAATACTACCTGCTTCTTGCAGGCTTCCATCAGAGTGAATTAATTTTGCTCCAACCATTCCGATTTTCTCATCGCTTTCAATTAGCCTGACTAGATGTCCTAGCCAGTTTGGATGTACAGTAGTATCATTATTTAAGAACAACAGATATTTCCCTTTAGCATATTTTGTAGCATTATTACAGTTTTTTAAAAATCCTCTATTAATTCCGTCCCTAATAACTTTAATGTTCTCAAAAAAATTCTGGATTTCTTTCGTCGTATCAGTGGACATGTCATCTGCAATAATAATCTCGTAATCCAGATTTGTGGTGTTTTCAAATATTGAATTTAAACACTTCTTTGTAAACTCCCAATTATTGTATACAGGAATAATGATTGAAACTAAACAGCTGTTTTTTAATTTGGGAAAGGAAATTTTTTTCTTTGTATCAATATCATTTTTAAAATAACTACCTTTTTGCTCCAATTGATTAAGGATACTTAATTTTAGATAAAAATATAAACCTTTTTCATTATCGTCTACACTATTCAAAGTAGCTGCAATTTGTTGGCTGGTTCTTTCATACTCCCATATTTTTATATCATTTAAATATCCCCGGAAAAATCCATAATCTTCCTGTGCGCCTAAAATGCCTGATGGATAGAGGTTTTTCATTTTACTTTTAAACCCTTTTTTTACAAATATTCCATTAATATATAGGTGAGGAGTTTTGTCTATAAATACAATGGCAACATGTGTCCATTTTGAAATATTCGACCTATAGACTAACGTAGCTGGAAAGTGATTTTGTGCATGTTCAAATATAACAATGCCGTTTAACCCTACTGAAACTCCAACTCCGGCTTTATCTTCATCGCTTCCCCCATAACCAGCACCAATAGCCCATTGTTGTCTTCTTATTCCGTAGATACCACTATTAGTCTGAGGTGGCAGCTTAATATAAGACCTTGGCTTTACCCAAAACTCATAGGTGAAATTGTTCTTTACATCTAGAAATATACTTTTAAATTCTATCTTCTTTTGTCCATTAAAAACCAATCCTCTAGTATTCAATATATAAGCACCTCTTTATTTTAAATCAAACCTTATGTTATTAAAAATTTTCATAGACATCCGAATCTGTAACATTAAAGAGCGGCAATGCAGAGTCACAATGGTTTATGGTGTTTATTACAATACTATTTTATGAATATTAAATTAATAAGGTTGGACCTTTTCATTACTTGTTCAAACTTACTTTAGTTATTAATAATCGGTTGTTTTTTAAAATAATCAATAAGCTATATACTTAATTTATATTAAAAATATTCTACAAAGGCTTTTTTTTCATTTTTTTACAGTCGACTAAATAATTCGAACAATTTAAATTGTAATACCATATTTTAAAGGAAGAATATATAAGAGGTGATTCTATTGACAAGTAACCAAATATTAATACATGTTCATATTCCAAAGACTGGGGGAACAACACTTAATAAAATAATTAATAACAATTATAATGATGGTTTAATAAAAAGTGTTTATGATACTGACGAAAGTGTTAGAAACTTAAAATTTAAAGAGTTATCAAAAAAAAACATCTCATGTATTGAAGGACATTTTCCTTTCGGTATTCATGCTTATTTTAATGTACCTTATGTTTATATAACCTTATTGAGGAATCCCATAGATCGGGTTATATCAGAATATTACTTCACACATAGCTTTTCTTGGCCAAGTTGGCTTGATAAAAACAATCCAGATCATAAGAAATATTTTAATTTAAGCCTTGAAGACTTCATTAAGTATCCTGCAATGCGAAATAAACAAACTCGTTTCATTTCAGGTAATTTTAATACTGAATTATTAGATTGTGACCTTAATAAAGCTATTGAAAACATTGAAAAGTATTTTATAGTTGCTGGAACAACTGAAATGTTTGACGAATCTGTATTTTTAATGAAGGAGATGCTTGGTTGGAAAAATAGTAAATATATTAAATCTAATGTCACTAAGAAAAGACCAAAATTAAATGATCTAACAAGTGATATAAGACAATTAATTGAAGAGTATAATAAATTTGATCTTGAGTTGTACAGTTTCGCAAAAAGGAGGTTAATGCATCAGATTGGAAAACTAGACGAGAAAACTAAAGAAAAGTTACATGTTTACTTAGAGCAAGTTAACAAATAAATTGAGAACTTCTACAAAAATAAGCTGTTGGAATTCCAATTACCAACAGCTTATTTTTCTTTCCATGAAATTAAAGCATTCTTTATTTCTTGTTCCATAGCTTTATGACAAACCAGTAATCCCTCATCAGTTAATACAATTATTAAGTCACTCACACCTATAGCCACTACATCATATTCCTCTGAGATAATTGTACATTTATTAGCTTTCATGACATTAACATTGCCAATAGTTATATTTTCATTATTATCAGGTTTAAAAATACGATCTAAGGATTTCCATGTTCCAAGGTCGTCCCACTCAAATGTTGCAGGAATAGTATATATTGAGCTTGCCTTTTCAAGTATTGCATAATCAATTGAAACTTTAGGTAATATAGAATAAACAAATTTCAGGTTGTTATGGTGCGAATTTAGCATGTTCCATAAATCTTCTTGAAACCTTCCCATATAATGAGCAACAGTTGAGGGCTTCCAAATAAAAATACCACTATTCCAATATACATTTTCACAGCTTAGTAGCCTTTCTGCATCTTTCAAGGAAGGTTTCTCAATAAACTCTTTTACCTTTCTAGCTTCTATTTCTTCATTTCCCTTAAAAGTTCTAATATAGCCGTAACCTGTATCTGGTCTTGTAGGAGTTATACCCAATGTAACTATGGTGTTCTCTTCTTGGGCAACTTCCTCAGCTTTAAGCAATGTCTCTCTTAATTTATTTTCATCAGATATATATTGGTCTGCTGGACACATTGCCAACACTTCATCTTCTCCCTGTTCAATGAAATGCAAAGCCGTTAATGCTATGCAAGCTGCAGTATCTTTTCTTTCAGGTTCAACAATAATTTGCTCTATAGGCAATTGTGGTAGTTGTTCTATTACTTGATTTTGATATTCTTCAACTGTAACAACAAAAATCTTCTCAATTGGAAGCCAAGTTCTAAATCTTTCAAAAGTTTCTTGAAGCATTGATTTATTTGTATATATCGATAAGAATTGTTTCGGTTTTTTTTCTGTACTCCAAGGCCAAAAGCGGCTTCCTTTTCCTCCAGCCATTATTACGACCTTCATATTTTAATAACCCCCCTTAGTTAAATTGATATACATATTAATATGTGGACAGGCATACCATTGATAAGGCTAAAAATCCATATTTAGTTAATTTGGGGGAATGTTTATTTTTAAATACCAATATTCATAGATATCTTTAAGTGATTGTTTTAATTTTATTTGAGGTCTCCAATTTGTTAGGGTTATTAATTTTTCATTACTTCCAACTATAGACTTTATTTCTGCAGGACTCTTTTTTTGATCGTCCAACACTATATCTATAGGGGTAGATGAGTAAGATAGAAAAACTTCCAAAATCATTTTAACTTTGATACCTATACCGGAGCATACATTATACACATCGCCCGTATTTCCATTTACAGCAATTTCATAATATGCAGCTATTATATCTCGAACATCTGTAAAATCTCTTACAGCTTCTAAATTCCCTATCTTCATTTTGCGAGACTGACGCTTCCCAGCATCAATTAAAGCAATCTGATACGCAAAGTCTGATGTCACAAAACCTCTTCTCTGTCCAGGACCAATATGATTAAACGGCCTAACATGAATAATATCCAATCCATCGCCCCTTACATATTGTCTTCCCATCATACTTATTGCTGCTTTACTTACACCGTAAGGGCTAATAGGATTGAGTGGTGCCTTTTCGGTTACTGGCATTGTTTCAACATAGCCATATTCTTCTGAAGATCCTACAGTTATAATTCGAATGTCTTTATTTACTTTTTTAACTGCTTCAAATAAGTTCATAGTGGCTATTACATTGGCCTGGATCACTTCTTTTCTGGCATTCCAGGAATCATGTACATTGCTGAATCCTGCTAAATGGAAAATATGGCTTGGCTTAATCTTCTTTATTATTGATGCAATTTGGTCCTCTGACATTAAGTCTAATGGAAGCCAATTTTTTTCATTGTTTTTTGTTCGTGTTGTTCCATAAACAGGAATGGAGCGAGCAATTAAAAATTTCTCGAGATACTGACCGACAAAACCTGAGACACCAGTAATTAATGCTTTCATTTTGTCTTTTCTAACCTTCCCAAGTCACTCTCAACCATCATTATTACTAATTGTTCGAATGAAACTTCACTATCCCATCCTAATTTGCTTTTCGCTTTGGCAGGATCCCCTAACAGCAAATCTACTTCTGCTGGACGAATAAATTTTGGATCTTGTATCACATAATCCTGCCAATTAAGACCAACATGCTTAAAAGCAATCTCAACAAATTCTTTTACGGTATGAGTTTCTCCTGTGGCAAGAATATAATCATCCGGTGTATTTTGCTGCAGCATTAACCACATCCCTTTTACATAATCACCTGCAAATCCCCAGTCCCTTTTAGCATCCAGATTGCCTAACCTTAATTCCGTTTGCATCCCCAATTTTATTCTGGCAACAGCATCGGATATTTTTCTGGTAACAAATTCATTTCCCCTTCGAGGAGATTCGTGATTAAATAAAATGCCTGAGCATGCAAACATACTAAAACTTTCGCGATAATTCACTGTAATCCAATGACCATAAACTTTTGCTGCTCCATAAGGACTTCTGGGATAAAAAGGCGTATCTTCCTTTTGTGGTGTTTCCACTACCTTCCCAAACATCTCGCTGCTTGAAGCTTGATAGAAATGAGCATCAGGTTTTTCAAGTCGCACTGCTTCCAATAAGTTTGCTACTCCAAGTGCTGTTATTTGTCCCGTAAAAAGAGGCTGTACCCAAGAATCACCCACAAATGATTGTGCAGCTAAATTATATACTTCATCCGGTTTCGATATCTTTACTGCTCCTATTAATGAAGATACATCCTGTAAGTCACCCGATATAAATTCAATATCGTCCTTAATATGGTGAATATTATCTAAATTGGGTGTTGAAGTTCTTCTTTTTAGGCCATACACTTTATAGCCTTTACTGAGTAAAAGCTCTGCTAAGTAAGACCCATCTTGTCCGGTTATTCCCGTAATTAAGGCTTTTTTCATCATATCAACTCCAAGGATTTGAAATTTATACTTCAATTATGTATATGAAAACTTTCGTGCTAGTGAGTGGTCTAATAAACCAGTTTTCTTCAATTACTTGATACTCTTGTTCTACCTAAAATTTTCACCAAAAAAAACACAATAAAAAACTCATTATGAGAGTTTCTTATTGTGTTTATGGATAAGTACCTTAATTATCGGTGTTTGGTTACCCATTCAAAATTAATCAGCGGATCATCCCAAGCTATTCGCTTTTCGTCTGGCTCCTCATTTTTATATGATTCTGTAGTAAAATAAATAATCACAGCCGGTTTTTCGCCTAATACTCGATATCCATGAGCTACTCCCTTTGGAATCAAAAGCAGTATTGGGTTCTCTTCGCCCATATAGTAAACATTTGTTTCTCCCTTCGTTGGGGAGTCCTCCCGGAGATCAAATAATACCACTTGGGCGTTTCCTGAAGGGAAAAACCATAGATCATCTTGCTTTTCATGATAATGAAAAGCTTTTATTACTCCTGGATAACTCATTGACCAGGATGCCTGGCCAAATTTTGATAAAAAATGTGGCTCATCGTCTCGTATAAGTTCGGCGAAAAAGCCTCTATCGTCACAATGTTTAAATAGTTTTTTTGTCCTTACTCCATCTATCATTTACGGATCTCCTTTCGAATAAATTCTTTTAAAGCATCAGTCCATATTCTTGGTACTTCAATATGTTCCCTGATCAAGGCATTATGTCCAAGTACAGAGTAGCGCGGCCTAGGCGCTAGGGCTCCAAATTCTTCAGTTGTCGTAGGAAGAATATTTTCCTGATTAAAACCAGCTTCTTTAAAAATGGCTTGTGCAAATTCATACCAACTGCATTCTCCACTATTGCTTACATGGTAGACACCGCTTTTTTTGTCAAATAATTCTATTACCTTTTCAGCAAGATCCTTTACATAAGTTGGAGAACCGATCTGATCATTTACTACTTTTAAGTTTTGATTTCTTTCTGCTAGATTCAGCATCGTTTTTACAAAATTTTTTCCATCATGTCCATATAGCCATGATGTACGAATAACCGTCCCATTATTAAAATCTAGCACGTACCTTTCGCCAAGCCATTTGCTTAATCCATAAATTGACTGAGGATTTGGATTATCTGCTTCGAAATAAGGCGATTTCTTCCTTCCATCAAAAACATAATCTGAACTAATATAAAAAACCCGGGCATTGACTTTATTTGCTGCTTGTACAATATAAGCAGTTCCAATTCCATTTACTTCAATAGCTTTTTTCTGGTCTAATTCACAATTGTCAACCGCAGTATAAGCTGCTGCATGGATTATTTTCGAAGGTTTAACTTGTGCAATAATATTATCTATTTTATTTTTATCTGTAATATCAAGTTCTTCTTTACCCAGACAAGTAACATTATATAAGCAAGATGTTTGCCTCTGCAGCTCCTTACCGAGCTGTCCATGAGCCCCGGTTATAAGGACCTTCACCTATATCACCCTTTTTTATAAAATTGATTTATACCAATCTATTGTTCTTTGGATTCCATCTTCAAATGTAACCTGCGGAATCCAGCCTAACTCCCTTGTTATTTTGGCTGAATTCATGCCATAACGACGGTCATGTCCTTTCCGATCCATTACAAATTTTATGAGTGTCTCATTTTTATTCATTTTATTAAGAATGGTGTTCACCACTTCAAGATTTGTTTTTTCCTCATGTCCTCCAATATTATAAATTTCACCTGGTACTCCCTTTTCAAGTACTAAGTAAACAGCATGGCAGTGATCAGTTACATAAATCCAGTCGCGAATATTCATTCCATCTCCGTATAAAGGAACCTTTTTATTCAACATTAAGTTTTTAATTGTTTTAGGAATAAATTTTTCCTCATGCTGCCGAGGGCCATAATTGTTACTGCATCTTGTAATGATAAGAGGAAGCTGATGTGTTCTAAAGAAAGATCTAACAAGTAAGTCTGCACTTGCCTTACTAGCAGAATAAGGATTGTTGGGGGATAGAGGCGTATCTTCACTAAATGGAGGTTCTGAAGACTCAAGGGAGCCATAAACCTCATCAGTTGATATTTGAATCATTTTTTTTGCCTTTCCTGAACGGACTGCTTCCAAAAGGTTAAAAGTTCCCAATATGTTTGTATGAAGGAAAAGTGTGGCATCATCTATACTTCTGTCAACATGTGATTCCGCAGCAAAATTTATGATCGCTTCATATTCTTGATCAAAAGCTGCTTCCAATTCTTTTTTGTTGCCAATATCAATCTTCATAGAACGGTAACGACCTGATTTATTAAATACTTCTGTATTTCTGTCATTTGCTGCATATGTTAAAGAATCAACATTGGTAATTAGGTAAGAAGAATTTTCAAGTAAATAAGATATAAAGTTTGAACCTATGAAGCCTGCTCCGCCTGTTACAAGAAGGTGTCTTTTCAATTCATTTCCTCCTTATTCCTTGATTGCTGAATATATGTGAAGGCTTTATATAATGATTCATGTGTACCTGCATCAATCCACCATCCGTTTAATACATCATATCTTAAAGTATTATTTTTTATATACAGATTGTTAACATCCGTAATTTCCAGCTCGTTTCTGTATGAAGGATGGATATTATTAATAAAATCAAAAACATTTTGATCATACATATATATACCTGTTACACAATAAGAAGAAGGAGGCTTGCTTGGTTTTTCTATAATAGATAGAATTTTTTGTTGTTCGGTTTCGATATGCGGTACCCCATAACGACATGGATCCTCTACTTTTTTAATTATTACCCTTGCTCCTGTTTCCTGCTGTTGAAAAGCTTTTATATAAGGTGTCAGTGAGTCTTCAAAAATATTATCGCCTAGTAAAACTACGAACTTTTCCTGTTTAACAAACTCTTTTGCTGATAAAAGTGCATCAGCAATTCCTCCTCCTGTATTTTCCTGGATTTTATAATGTATCTTTACGTTTAAATCTTCCCCCTCCCCTAATAGTTTAATAAACGAATATATGTCATCTGAGTTAGTTATTATCAAAACATCTTTTATACCAGCTTCTCTCAGTTTTAAAATTGGCCAATAAATCATTGGATAATGGCCTACAGGCAATAAGTGTTTGTTTATTATTTTCGTTAAAGGTTTTAGGCGTGATCCTGTGCCTCCAGCTAAAATAACTCCTTTCACTGTTATTGTCTCCCTTCTCAATTCGTCTATGTTTTTTCTAATTCCCATATCTCTACACTATATGGTTTAAATAGTTCAATTGAGCCTGATATTTATCTATACATTCGAATTTGATTAAATTGACTAACAATGTTAGTTAAAAAGTAGAGTGGAATTATTCAATTGATAGGGCGTTTATTATATACAAGCTTTGGAGAAAAACATATCCATATTAGAGGACTTAGTTGACAACTGTTCGGAGAGATTATCAATGAATTTAGAGGCTATCGTTGTTTGTTTAGTATTGTTTAGTATGTTTATAGTTCTAATAAAAGAATGGTTGCTGCCAGAATTCACAGTATTTTTGGCTATGGGTTCACTGATATTAACAGGCATCCTTTCACCTAAAGATGCCTTAAGCGGCTTTTCAAACCCTGGCGTGCACACAGTAGCATTTCTCTTTATACTAGGTGCTTCTGTTTCAAAGAGCGGGATATTGGATGATCTTTTGATAAGATTTTTAAAAGACAGGCTAAGTTTAAGAAGTGTTATTTTACGATTAATGATCCCTGTTAGCGGTTTATCAGCGTTTATGAATAACACGCCGATCGTAACCATGCTTATTCCCCCGCTTCAAACTTGGGCCATCACTCATAAAATTAAGCCTTCCAAGTTGCTTATACCACTCTCTTACGCGGCCATCTTAGGCGGTACTATAACACTTATCGGAACATCCACTAACCTGGTGATCCAAGGCCTTTTGTTGGAGAGAGGTTTAAAAGGGTTTCATCTATTTGATTTTTCTTTATTTGGAATTCCTTTAGCTTTAGCCGGCATTATCTATTTTATTGCCGTGGGATTTCGGCTTTTACCTGATCGAACACACTCTTTAAAAATGTTTGAGGATGAAAAAGAGAATTTTATAAGTAAGTTTGAAGTAAAAAAAGATTCAAACCTTATTGGAAAGACAATCATTGAAGCTATGCTTCGAAACTTAAATCAACTGTTTCTTATAGAAATAATAAGAAAAGGTAAAACCATTATTCCTGATCCTTATGAAGAAGTGATTCATGGCGGTGATATCCTGGTTTTTTCGGGCAACCCTCAAGAGCTTATTAAGATCAGCGAGCTGATTGGATTGGAACATCTTTCAGGGATAGAGGAGAATGAGGATAAAAGCACATTATTATATGAAGTTGTCATTTCAGGAAACTCTCCACTTATTAATAAAAAGATCAGAGAAAGCCAATTCCGCTCCAAGTACCATGCCGTAATAGTAGCTATAAAAAGAAAAGGAACACATATCACTACTGGAATTGGCAATATTGAGATGAAACCAGGTGATACCCTCTTATTACTCGCAAAAAGCGACTTCCCAAAATCATGGTCGGATTCAGAGGATTTCTATTTTCTTTCATCTTCAGATTTTAAAAGAAAACAATCCAAAAAAGATCGAGTGATCGTTGCTGCCATCCTCACTGGAATTCTTATGGGTTCAATTTTTCAAATTTTGCCTATTTATCAACTAACCATGTTGGCTGCAGTTAGTTTATTGTTACTTAAAACAATTACCGTAACAGAAGCAATAAAATCCATAAACTGGAATGTAATTATACTAATGGGCAGTGCGATTGGAATAGGCCGGGCTGTTGAACTAACAGGTCTGGGGCAAGCTGTCGCTCAAATACTGGCTAAACTGCAAACAAGCTTAGGGGTAATTGGAATACTAATAGTGTTCTATTTAATTACTTTAATATTAACTGAAATCTTAAATAACCTCGCAACTGCAGCTCTAATGTTTCCGATTGGCTTTTCAATATCCTCTCAGCTAAATTTAGACCCAATGATGTTTGCCATAGTCACAGCCATTGCAGCATCATGCAGCTTCTTAACACCAATTGGATACCAAACAAATTTGCTTGTTTATGGTCCAGGTGGCTACAAGTTTACTGATTATTTAAAAGTAGGCCTCCCTTTAAGCTTTATTTGTATGTTTATAACCATTTCTTTAGCAGCTCTTAAGTGGCTTTAAAAGGTTTTGAAAGGAGAATGATCATTTTGAAGAACAAGGATGAAAGTAAAAATATAATCTGGCATCAATCTGTCATTACGAAAGAAGACAGACAAAAATTGCATGGCCATAATAGTGTGATGATTTGGTTTACCGGGTTGTCTGGCTCCGGAAAGTCAACGATTGCCAATGCGCTGCAGCATGAACTTTATAATAAAGGAATAAGCGTTTATTTGCTGGACGGTGATAATTTACGCCATGGGATTAATAAAAATCTTACTTTTTCGGAAAGTGACCGTAAAGAAAACATTAGGAGAACGGCCGAAACTGGCAAGCTTTTTGTTGATGCCGGAATTGTGGTGCTAGCCGCGCTTATATCCCCTTTTGAGCAGGACCGTAAATTGGCCAGGGAGATAGTGGGGGATAAGGAATTCATAGAAGTATTTGTTAAATGTCCGATTCAGGAATGTGAAAACCGTGATCCTAAAGGATTATACAGAAGAGCCAGAAAAGGTGAAATTAAACAATTTACTGGTATTGACCAGCCTTATGAAGAACCAAAGTCTCCAGAGATTATAATTGATTCAAGTAATGTAACCGTTAAAGAAGCAGTGAACATTCTTCTTTCCTATCTTTATAATAATATGGTTCTGCCTATACAGCCTAATGGGAGTGAAATCAAATGACACTTAGTCTTCCCCACGGGGGAAAATTAGTGAATCGCATTGATTTACAGTATGACGTATCGGATATTATACAAGAAATAGAGATTGATGCCACGGCCCTCTCCGACCTTGAACTCATCGCCAATGGAGCTTACAGTCCGCTTACCGGTTTTCTTGGAGAAAAGGATTATAATTCGGTTATTAACTCCATGAGGCTATCAAATGGCACAGTCTGGAGTATTCCGATTACCCTTCCAGTTGAGCAAAAAACAGCAGACATGCTAAAGGTTGGAGAAATAGTAAAACTGAAACATAATGGTGTTGTTTATGGAGTATTAGAGCTTGACGAAAAATACAAACCAGATAAAATGCTCGAAGCACATCACGTTTACCAGACAATTGACTGCAACCATCCAGGAGTAAATAAATTATTAAAACGCCCCAAAGTTTATTTAGCAGGACCCATTATTCTGACAAAAGTTCCGCCCAAAAGCACCCAATTTGACCAATATTATAAAACACCGCTTGAAATAAGGAATCAATTTGAGAAAAAAAATTGGAAAACCGTTGTTGGTTTCCAAACAAGAAATCCTGTTCACCGGGCACACGAATATATACAAAAAACAGCACTTGAAACAGTCGATGGATTGTTTTTGAATCCTTTAGTAGGAGAAACAAAGTCGGATGATATCCCTGCGAATATAAGAATGGAAAGCTATGAAGCCTTGTTAAAAAATTATTATCCTCAAGTCAGAGTATTTTTAGCTGTTTTCCCAGCTGCCATGAGATATGCAGGGCCCAAGGAAGCCATTTTCCATGCTCTTGTCCGTAAAAATTATGGATGTACTCATTTCATTGTTGGGCGTGACCATGCAGGAGTAGGTGATTACTATGGCACTTATGACGCACAAAAAATCTTTGCCCAATTTAGTGCAGAGGAAATGGGTATAGCCATTTTGCCTTTTGAGCATAGCTTTTATTGCACAAAGTGCGGGAATATGGCTTCAAGCAAGACTTGCCCTCATTCCAAGCAAGACCATTTGCATCTATCAGGTACAAAGGTCAGGGAAATGCTGCGAAATGGAAATACCCCTCCTCCGCAATTTACCCGCCCGGAAGTAGCTGAAATTTTAATAAAAGGATTGAAACAATCGTAAAAAGGAGCTGTTCTCAAAGTGAACAGCTCCTTTTTTATGGTTGGAACCCAAACTCTCCAAGGGAATGCTCCTCATTATGATAGTCAGATCCTCCCGTTATTTTCTTATTGTATTTATCTGCTAATGCTTTATAGCGGGCAGAGTCTTTGAAAGTTTGTTTCCGATGCCATACTTCGATCCCATCAACCGGAAGCTTTAAAAGCTCCTCTATAATGGTGTCATCCCTGACAAGCACTGGGTGCGCCAGCACAGCCAAGCCGCCAGCCTGGTGGATGAGCCGGATTCCATCCTCCGGCGATAATACCATTTTGTCCACTGCGCAAGGTTTGCCATCTGCCAAATATTGATCAAAAACCTCCTGAACATTCTCGGCATACCCTTTCTCGACTACAGCTTTAGCAATATGGGGACGTGCAATTACGTCTCCTTTGCTATGCTTTTTAACATCCTCTTCTGTAATAGGCATTCCTAATTCGCAAAATTTCTTTACAATAATTTGTGCACGGTTTTCACGGTGATCACGGATTTTTTGCAGTGTATCCAGCAAGGGTTTCGATTCATGAATCCCATGTCCTAATATATCAATACTAATCCCTTTGTATTTAGTACTTAATTCGATCCCTGGAATGACTTTTACTCCAAATCTTTTTCCCGCTTCTGAGGCCTCCTTAATTCCATGCATTGTATCATGATCTGTGATGGCAATGGTGGTAATCCCCTTGGAAGCAGCCATCTCCACGATTTCGGATGGTGACAGCACCCCATCAGATGCGGTGGTATGCATGTGAAGATCAAATTGGCCTTTTTTAATGATTTCCGCCAAATCCATTTACCTTCCCTCCTCTTAATCTATTATTACAGCCTTCACTATATCCATTACGCCATTTTCAAGCTGGTTTAATAAATGTTCACTTTTAGCCTTTGTTGAGCCTTTAACAGAGAAATAAAACTTTATTTTTGGTTCCGTTCCGGACGGCCGGATCGTGAACCAGGAACCATCGGCGAGGTAAAATTTAAGGACATTCGATTTTGGAAGATTTAAACTCTCTTCCCTGCCGGTTAATAAATGAACACGTTTACTGGATTGGTAGTCTTCAATAGAAGTAATGTTCACTTCCTCTATTTTTATGGGAGGGTTTGTTCTGAAGAAATTGAGAATTTGCGAAATCTTCTCAGTGCCTTCCTTTCCCTTTAAAGTAATAGACTTCATTGATTCTCGGTAGAACCCGTATTGTTTATAGATTTCATCTAAAGCTTCATACAATGTCTTGTCATTTGATTTATAATAAGCCGCAGCTTCCGCAGCAAACACGGCTGCTTGTACAGCATCTTTATCACGCACAAAGTCACCAATTAGATATCCATAGCTTTCTTCATATCCGAACTGAAATAGATGCTCACCGGATTCTTCAAATTCCTTAATCTTTTCGCCGATATATTTGAAGCCAGTCAGAGTATCAATCGTTTTTATGCCGAAATCGTTTGCAATGGCCCTGCCAATCTCGGAGGTAACAATTGTTTTCATAACAGCACCATTGTTTGGAAGAGTTCCATTTCTCTTTTTTTGACTCAATAAATAATGCAGCATGATCGCTCCGAGCTGATTCCCTGTTAATATCTCATAATTCCCCTGTTCATTTTTTGCTGCAACTCCCAGCCTGTCAGCATCGGGATCTGTGGCCATTAAAATATCTGCATCCAGTTGTTTGCCATACTGGATGGCCATCTCGAAAGCAGCATGCTCTTCTGGATTTGGGGATACCACGGTACTGAATTCGGAATCTGGTTCTTCCTGCTCTTTTACAAGAGTAATATTGCTAAACCCAAAAGCTTGCAGGCCACTGTAAACCAGATCTCTTGCTGTCCCATGCAGAGGTGAAAAGACAATTTTTAAATCCTTGCCTGCTTGTTTGGAAATCTTTCTATTTAATTGTATCGTTTTTAGTTTTTCTAGATAAGCTTGATCAATTTCTTTCCCTATAAAAGTTAACAGGCCGCTATCCTGCATTTCTTTTTCATCGGCTACTTGGATGGATAGCTCATCATCATTTTTATTGATAAAGCTGGTGATTACTGCTGCCACGGAAGGAATAATCTGCCCACCATCTTCGCCATATACTTTAAAACCATTATATTCCGGCGGATTATGGCTTGCTGTAATGACCACCCCTGCTGAAGCATTTAGGTAACGAACTGCGAAAGACAATTCAGGGGTAGGCCTTAATTCATGAAAAAGATATACATGTATTCCTTCCTTGCCAACCGTTTTCGCTACCTCCATGGCAAACTCGTCCGATTTACGGCGGCAATCGTATGCGATGACGATTCCCCGTTTTTTTGCCTGTTCGCCTTTTTGAGAAATGTAATCAGCAAGACCTTTAGCAGCCTTGCGGACAGTGTAAATATTCATTCTGTTCGTTCCAGCTCCTAATTCGCCCCTTATTCCGCCTGTACCAAATTCTAAATCCTTATAAAAGCAATCTTCTAAAGTGTGCTGGTCTATAGTTAGAAGTAATTTCTTCAATTCTTTATCTAAATTTTTGTGGGAAAGCCATTTTTCAGCCTTTGATTTCCATGTCACCTTTCCATTTCTCTCCCTTCTCTATACAAACTCACTATTTATTATATGAAGGAATAGGAATAATGGCTGTCCCATGGCCTAGAGAGCAACTAGTTTTACTGTTTTCATTTTATGATATCCTACAATTCGCAGCCAACACTCCAGTTAAAAGCAAAAATATCCTTCTGAACCTGGGGAGTTCCCTTTCCATCCTCACATAATTGCACTGCTTTATAGATGCTTCTGTGGTTTATAAACGAAAGCAGCATCAAGGCTGCGATCATAATAAATAGGTATTTCCTCATGTTTTTCCTCCGGCCCAATTTATTTTCAAATTGTTGACATATTCTCTGTTATAATGTAACTATAAGGCAAATTTTGCAAATTTTCTAACCGTTTTTAAATTTATTGATTGACGAGGCGATCCTTTTGCTCCTTTTCTTTAAGATTGCGGTTTGGATAATTGTTGCATGTCTCGGGTTTTATGTTATTTCTGTGTGGTTATGGGAAAAGAAAGTTAAGGAACGAATTTTTGCCATCAGGAAAACCTGGTACATCATTTATGTGCTTGGCGCAGTGATTTATTGGACGAAGGAGCCAGTTTCCATTTTTACAGACTGGCTGAATTATCTGATTGTCGCGATTATTTTTGCACTGGTTGACGCGTTTGTTTTCCTTGGTTCTTACTTGAAAAGAGTTGGCAATAACGAGCTGGCGACAGATACAAGAGAATTGCTTGAAGAAAATAACGATCTCTTGAACTCGCACATGAATAAGCTCAAATCTTTTCAATATTTGTTGAAAAATGAACCGATCGACATTTATTATGGAGATAAGGAAGCCTATATTGCCGGCATCGAAACACTATTGGCCGATTACGCGGAAAAAGTGGATATGAAAGCGGTATTGTGCAAATACACAACTCAGGAAGATAAAGACTATTTGCTTGAGCACTATACGGATAAAGCTTTGATTCACAGCCGTTTGGACCGCAAGGAAGTCTATTATGATGCCGATGAAAAATTGGCGTTGATTCCTTTTTCCATACTTGAAGACTATTATGTCATTAAATTAACCTCCGATGATTTTGTCACAGAATTCGACTACTTGCTATTCACTTCACTCATCTCAATATACGATCTAATGCTCCCTGCTGAACAGGAGGAAGAAGACCATGAAGGAACCAGCGGATAATAAAAAGGAAAAGTTAAGCAGTAAAAGCACCATGAAGGTCATGAAAAAAAGGTCGCGGATCAGCCTCCCTGCCTTTGAAGTCAGCCCGCACACTGAACGGATCATAAAAGAGAATAAAAGATTAATAAGTGTTTATACAAAAAGCAAAGCGTGAGCATACTATATGGCGTGGAAGGATTTTTCTTCCGCGCCTTTATTCATGTTCACCATGTCCGTTCATATAATAAAGAAACAAATCCTATTTAAAGGGCTGATCCTAATGAAAAAGCTGACAAAGAAAGTGAAAAATATAGACTTCCCCACCTTCTCTATTTCCCCATACACGAAAAACCTTTCCAAAAAAACGGAAGCTGCAATCCAGGATTTGAACAAAGGAAAGAAGCTTCCTAAAAATAATGCGTGAGAAAACCGCCTTTTGCAAGACGGCTTTATTTTATAAAAAGTTTTACTTTCTTTAGGGCGTTTTTTGTAGTCGGATACCGGAACGGCAAATCAAATTTGGTGGTTTGTTTCAGGATACTTTTTTCATGTGAGAACACATCAAAGCTTCCTTTCCCATGGTACGCGCCAATTCCGCTTTCCCCCACCCCGCCGAACGGCAAATAGGGAGAACTGAGATGATAGACTGTATCGTTGATGCAGCCGCCGCCAAAGGAAATATGGTTGAGAATCTCGTTTTGTATCGTTACACTTTCTGAAAAAATGTAGAGTGCCAGCGGTTTCGGCCGTGCGTTAACTTCGCTGATCATGTTGGACAAGTCTTTGTAATCCAGAACTGGCAGGATGGGTCCAAAAATTTCGTCCTCCATCACTTCATCTTCCCAGGTAATATTTTTTAAAACAGTCGGTTCGATCGTCAATGTGCCGAGATCCTGCCTGCCGCCGTGAACAGTGGTTCCGTTGCTTAAAAATTGGGTTAAACGATTGAAATGCTTTTCGCTGACAATTTTTGTGAAATTGCCCGAACCGATTGGATCTCCGCCATACAGCTCTTCGATAGCGTGTTTGAGCTCTTTTAGAAATTCTTCCTTGATGCTGCTGTGTGTGTATATATAGTCAGGAGCTACGCAGGTCTGGCCGGCATTCATGTATTTGCCCCAGGCGATTCTTTTCGCAGCCAGTTTTAGATTAGCATCTTCATGGACAATGCACGGGCTCTTTCCGCCCAGTTCAAGCGTAACAGGCGTAAGATTCCTGGAAGCCGCCTCCATAATAATTTTTCCAACGGGTACACTGCCTGTAAAGAAAATATAATCCACTTTTTCGTTCAGAAGAGCTGTGCTTGCTTCGACTCCACCTTCAACAACTGCTATGTATTCCTCTGGAAAATTCTCGCTTATCAGCTTTGACAGCAATGCCGAGGTTCGCGGAGTCAATTCAGAAGGCTTCAAAATAGCGCAGTTTCCAGCTGCGATAGCGCCAATAAGCGGTGCGATTGCCAGCTGAAAAGGGTAATTCCATGGTGCGATAATGAGTGCTACTCCATACGGCTCAGGATATATGTAGCTTTTCGAACCGACTTGAGCTAGCGTCGATTTAACCTTCCTTGGCTTTGCCCATTTTTTCAGGTTCTTCATCGTAAAACGGATCTCTTCCAGCACAATTCCGATCTCCGTTAAATAAGCATCAAACTCACTTTTATTGAGATCTGCTCTTAATGTGTCCATCAAACCCTGTTCATGCTCTTTTATGATCATGCGCAGCCGTCCGAGTGCCTCCATCCGAAAGGAAACTTCCTTCGTTCTCCCATTTGAGAAGAAATTTCTCTGTTTTTGAATCAAATCTGCGTAATTTTCCATGTAAAGCCTCCAGATTCGGTAAGTTATTAAGGATATAGTATCACCAGGTGTGGAGGAAATACATCTTTTAGGCCGGATATCGGAATTTTTTCCTGAAAAATGAGAAACCATGAAAAGTGTAATTAGTTTCATCGATTTATCTCAAGGCTTTTGCTCCATATTTAGTAAAAAAATTGCTGCATATTTTTTACTCGCAAGTTTAATAGGTTTGTTGGTAAAATTCTTATTTTCTTCGCAAATTAAAAAACTTATTCGCAAAATTTCCTGTATTATTCGCATGTATTTTTACTTCATTCGTAAAGTTCACAATTTAGGAAAACACCTTCTTTTTTGAGAAAAATAAAAACATCCAGGTTGCTTTCCATTCAGGTGCTGGATGAAAAAAATTACAGAATAATAACCTGTTAACATTTTAAGTTGAGAAAATAGATTTTGCATATCAGATATGTTCACGCCCATGGCTTCATCTCCCCCAAATGCTTTAAAACTGTTATATTCGGAGGATTATGGCTTGCTTTAATGACCACCCTCTCTGAAGCATTTAGGTAACTCTACTGTATGCCCAGTTCCATATTCCAGTTTTTTCAAAAAACTAGCTACCAATGTCTTTGGATTTAATAATGAACTCCTTTAAAATCGCTATCTTTTTATTTGAAAGCCATTTTTCTACACGTGCTTTCTAATTTCCCCTGAGTTTAACTGACCGGTTTTCAATGATTTTCCATGCACTTAATGCCAAACTTTCAGGGATTTCTATATCATCAAATTGAATTATTTGACCGTGACTGATATCTCTTTTAACTAAGGCATTTTTTATCAGACCGATCGGTACATGGCCAATATTATCTATAATCCTGCATGCTTTGCCCCTAACATCAAAACTTCCAATGCCATGGGTTAACCATTCACCCTGCTTGATATTGCGTTTTGCAACAGCTGCGACACTTATCCTAGGCGTTTCACTGTTATTAAGCAGGATTCCCCCTCCGTTTAAAACTCTTTTAATGGTTTTGATGATTTCTAAATAACATAAATGATAATGAGAAAATAATGTATAGTAGGGGCCGTCTCCCATCTTAAAATATCTTAATGCCTCCCGCTGATTTTCATGATGTTCAGCAGTGATAAATACAGCCGGAGAGGGTTTGGAGCAAAGTAAATAGTCGCTGATTGGAGAGTCTATTTTTTTTGCTTTTTCAGCCAAAGCAGCTGCACCTGATAATACGTCCTCTGTATTGATTCCCATTAATCCATTACCTGCTATTTCGGCATTTAATCCATTGGCAACAAGTGCTTGTTCTATTTCCACTTTTGTTCCGTCTGTAGATGCGGTTACCATTTGGAGACTAATACCATTCCTCTTTGCCCAATAAGTCATATCTTTTAATGTAGGAGTTCGGTTTAGATATCCTTTAATATTTCCATAGACCAAAGGTTTAAATCCCATTAGTTCTGCTTCTTCTTTAAGAATTGCCAGACACCCAGGCTGATCACCTTCAGCTTCAGTTATTAGGCCTTTATTAACAAAATAGGAACCTGTGGTTACATGCAATTCAGCGTTCATGGTAATGACAGGGAGTGAAGCTTTAAAACATTTATCAATGACATCTGTCGCATGTATAACGTCTCCACTGCACTCCACTATAAGATCAGATTGTTCTATTAAATCATCTAAATCATTCGTTAAAAACTCACTTTTTGGATATCCAATACAATCTCCAATGTTTCTGCGTGTTAAAACTTTTGATACTGATAAATTACAATGGTCTCCCAATGTTTGAACAAGTCCCTTCGAAATAAATCCAGTTCCTATTATTCCAATCCTTTTGACTTCCATAATATCCCTCTCCAAATATTACAAAATTTCCACCTGTGGAATAGGAATAATAAATTTCCCTCCCCATTCTCTTATATAACTTAACTTTTCCATAACCTCATGCTTCCAATTCCAAGGCAAAATAAGAATATATTCCGGCCTGGTTTGTCTAATTTTATCTACTGAATAAATTGGAATATGAGTGCCTGGCAATAATAATCCCAACTTATACGGTGTTTCATCTACGGTATACTCCAAAAATTCTTTTCCCACTCTGCAATAATTCAGTAAGGTATTTCCTTTCGCAGGAGCGCCAAAGCCTGCAATCGTTTTACCGTTACTTTTTAATTGGAATAGTTTTGAACGTAATTCCTGCTTTATGCTTTTTATTCGCTCTTCAAAGTTCAAATAGGTTTCTACTTGATTTAAACCGCACTCTTTCTCATAATTAATTAATTTTAGAACTCTATCAGATATCTCTTTTGTTTCATCTTCTAAGTGGGAAACATAAATACGTAAAGATCCACCATGGTAGGGTAACTGATCTACATCAAAGATTTTAAGACGATGGGCTTCAAAAATAGATTGGACAGTTAATAAAGAAAAGTAGGAATAGTGTTCATGATAGATGGTATCGAATTGGCAACCCTTAATGAGGTTTAATAAATGAGGGAATTCTAAATTAATTACTCCTTTAGAAGATAGCAGAATTTTTAATCCATTAATAAAACTATTCAGGTTAGGTACATGAGCCAATACGTTATTAGCAATAAGCAAATCAGATTGGATGCCTTCATTTAATAATTTTTGTGCAGCCGCATCAGAAAAATATAGTACTCGTGTCTCAATTCCTTTATTTATTGCTATTTTTGCAATATTTTCAGCTGGTTCTATTCCGAAAGCGGGAATCATTTTATTTTTAAAATATTGCAGTAAATAGCCATCGTTGCTTGCAATCTCAACAACTTGTGAACTTTCATTTAAAGAAAAACGGTCAGCAACCATGTCAACATAGCTGCGGGAATGGTTGAGCCAGCTATTAGAGTAAGAACTAAAGTATGGGTAATCTCTAAAGATTTGTTCTGGGCTTTTAATCTCTTCTAGCTGAACGAGGAAACATTGATTACATACGAAGGCATTCAAAGGGTAATATTGTTCATTCGTACTGCCATCCCCTGGGCATAAAAAGGAATTTGCTAAGGGAGTTACACCCAAATTCGCAAAAGAAATACTTAACTTTCCCCCGCAAAAACGACAAGTGCTTATTCTCATTAAACTTCAACTGCCTTATTTTTTATTTGAGCATAAGATATTCTATTCTCATTTCCTGCAAAAGTTATAGGTAATTATCATATATTAGTAGAAAAAGGAGGGCTGGTGATGGCTGCTGACTTTACTGTTATTTGCCATTATTACAATGAGGAGTATTTGCTTTCGTGGTGGTTAAAACATCATTCTAAGCTTTTTAATCATGGAGTTATGATTGATTATGGATCAACCGATAAATCTAATGATCTAATTCGTCAATTGGCACCTAATTGGGAAATACGCAAATCTCGAAACCCTAATTTTGATATAGAAGCTTGTGAAAAAGAAGTAATGGAAATAGAACGGGAATTTAAAGGATGGAAAACAGTTTTGAATACAACGGAGTTTCTATACGTAAAAAATAAAGATGATTTTTTGAATGATTTAGAAAAAAGCGGTGATTCCATTTATAGGGCAAATGGTATTATCATGGCTGATCCGATTGGTTACTATAAATCAGATCCAGATCCCGATAAACCTTTAACTCAACAAAGGTTTCACGGTTATTTGGAAAAAGAGAAGCATCGTGTACCAGAAAGAGACAGATTTATCCATAAATTTCCGGATGGTGCTTATAAAATTGGGCGTCATTCTTCAAAGCATCCTAAAGCAAAGAATCATCCTGAAGCATTCGTCCTTTGGTTCGGATTTAGTCCCTGGAATAAAGCCATGGTTCAAAGAAAGCTATTTATTCAAAAAAGAATTCCTATAAAAAATAAAAGGAGAGGATGGGGTAAACAGCACTTTGTAGATGCTAATAAACTTAAAAAAATGTATAGAGCAAGAGCCGCCTTATCAGAAGATCTTAGACTTAGAGAAGATTGTAATTGGATATTTTCAGATTAAATTAAAGAAGTGTAATTGTAAATTGAGATTAGATCTTTCATTTTTTAATGTTAGATAAAAACAGTGGCCTTTTATTTCCTTTTAATAAGTAAAGGGCCGTTATCTTCTTTTAAAAAGAGTAAAAGATTAGCATCTTCATGAACAATGCACGGGCTGTATCCGCCCAGCTCAAGCGTCACCAGCGTAAGATTCCTGGAAGCCGCCTCCATAATAATTTTTCCAACAGGCACACTGCCTGTAAAGAAAATATAATCCACTTTTTCGTTCAGATGAGCTGTGCTTGCTTCGACTCCACCTTCAAGAACTGCTATGTATTCCTATGTAAAATTCTCACTGATAAGCTTTGACAGCAATGCCGAAATTCGCGAAGTTAATTCAGAAGGCTTCATAATAGAGCAAATACATTTTTTAGGTTGAATATCGAAATTTTTTGCAAAAAACTGAATTCATGTAAAGAGTGTAATTAGTTTAATGGACTTCTTTCCAGGTTATTTGCTCTATTTTTAGTAAGAAAATTGCTGCATGTTTTTTTATTCGCAGTTTTTCTTACTTTATTCGTATAGTTCACATTTTTGGAAAATAACTTCCTTTTAAAAAAATAAAACACCCAGGTTCCCCTGGGTGTTCCTCAAATCTTATAAATGGATCGGTCCCTCCGGCCCAACTGGGATACCTAACAGGTACCAAACGACGATCAATATAATCCAGAAGATGCCAAAGAAGATGGTGTATGGGAATAGTGCTGATATTAAGGTTCCCAAGCCCATGTTCTTGTCGTATTTTTTCGCAAAGGATAATAACAATACAAGATACGGAAGCATTGGCGTGATTGGGTTCGAGATGGAATCCCCAATTCGGTATAATGCTTGTGTGAATGCTGGATGGTAATCCAGGAACATAAACATCGGCACGAAAATCGGTGCCAGGATGGCCCATTTTGCTGATGCACTTCCGATTAAGATATTGATTAAGCTGACAAATAGGATAAATACGATAAACAGCGGTATTCCTGTAAAGCCTACCGACTCAAGGAAATCAGCTCCTTTTATCGCGATGATCGGACCAAGATTTGAGGCGCTGAAATAAGCAAGGAATTGAGCGGATGCAAAGACGAGAACAATATATGGCCCCATTGTACTCATTGCTTTTCCAGTCATTTCACCAAAATCCTTTGAACTTTTTACAGTGCCTGCTCCTAAACCATAGAAAAGGCCTGGAAGCAGGAAAAAGATCGTCAATAGCGGTACGATTCCGTTCATAAGCGGAGAACCTTCTATAATTGAACCTGTTTCAGGGTTGCGCAAAATTCCGTTTTCCGGAAGGATCATGGCTAATACTGCCACAAGAAACACAGCTACTGAAATTCCGGCCCATTTTAGTCCGCGGCTCTCTTCCGAGGTCACGGTTGTGACTGTTTCAATTTCCCCTGTATAAGAACCAAAACGCGGAATCGTAAATTTATACGTTACCCATGTCGAAACGGCTAAAAGGAAAAAAGTTGAAACCGCAATAAAGTAATAGTTCATCGCCGGGTTCGCTTGATAATTAGGATCAACAGTCTGTGCACCTGACTCGGTAAATCCTGCAGCCAGCGTATCAGTCATACCGATCATTAAGTTGGCTGAAAATGCCCCCGTGGTTGAAGCATAAGCAACGATTAAACCAACCATTGGATGGAAGCCAAATGCCATAAGGACCGTTGCAGCAATTGGAGGCAAGACGACCTGAGTCGCGTCGGCAGCCACGTTACCAACAATGGCAATTAAAATAATACTTGGTATAATAATTTTTTTTGGTGTAGCAATAACGGAACGCTTCATCAGTGTATCGAAAAATCCGCTCTGCTCTGCCAGTCCAACACCAATCATCATAACGAGTACCATGCCAAGCGGCGGAAACTCACTGAAGTTGGTCACCATCTTAGTGAGGATGTCTACGATTCCTGCTCCATCTAAAAGATTATTGGCAACTACCGTTTCCCCTGTTACCGGGTGGGTAGCTGATACCTTAAACAATCCGGCGATGAAGGATGCTGCCAAAATGATCCCGCATAGCATGAAAAACAATACAATTGGGTCTGGCAGTTTATTCCCGGCATATTCGATCGAATCGAGCATCCGGTCAAAAAATGTCTTTTTTTCTTTCTTGTTGTCCCGGGCCATAAAACCCCTCCTAATCTATTTTTCTGTTAACGTCAAGGCTGTTAAAATATGAAATTTAAGTCCGTCTTTGATCGCCTCTTCATCCAGGTCGAATTTTGGATGGTGGTGAGGGTAGGTAATCCCTTTTTGGTCATTTCCTGCACCAATCATCACGTAGCAGCCCGGCTTGGCTTCGCTGAAAGCAGAAAAGTCCTCGCCGCCAAGCATGGGATCAATCCACTCAATTTTTCTGTCCGTAAAATGAGTTTCCAGCATGCTTGTAAGCTCTTTCGTTATTTCTTCGTTATTTATGACAGGGTTGTATCCATACGTGTATTCTACCTTCGCCTCCGCACCGTGAGCTTTAGCGATTCCTTCAGCAACTTCAAGGATGCGACTTTTAATTAATTCACGTGTTGACTCTTCTAAAACCCTGACTGATCCGCCAATTTCGGCTGTATCGGGAATAACGTTAAAGGCTTCTCCGCCATGAAATCTTGTAACAGATACAACAGCTGAATCAAGCGGTCCAACAGAGCGTGCAACAATATGATTTAGACCGGATACGATTTGAGCGCCAACTGCTACAGGGTCAACGGTTAACTCAGGAGTTGAAGCATGGCCTCCCTTACCCTGGACCGTGATCTCAAAAATGTCGCTTGCTGATGTGATGGCACCATCGCGAATGCCAATGGTTCCAAAAGGAATGGTTGACATAAGATGAAGACCTGCTACTTGATCGACGCCATCCATTACTCCTGCGGCAACCATTTCTCTTGCTCCGCCTGGAGGAAGTTCTTCGGCATGCTGAAAAATAAAGACAATTTCCCCGCTCAAATTTTCTTTTTCTTCCGTGAGAATTTTTGCTGCTCCAAGCAGCATGGAAGTGTGAGCATCATGGCCGCATGCATGCATAACGCCCGCATTTTTGGATGAAAAAGATAAGCCCGTATTCTCTGTGATTGGCAGAGCATCCATATCTGCACGAAGAGCGACTACCTTTCCAGGCTTGGAACCTTTTAATCTGGCAACAACGCTTGTTTCTGTCGGACGGGACAATTCCAAGCCGCCAAAGCTTTCTAGTTTTTCATAAACATAGTTTGCAGTATGTATTTCCTGAAAGGATAATTCCGGATTTTCATGAAGATAGCGGCGCCAATCGATGACTTCACCGTAAACTTCATTTACTCTAGTTAAAATCTTGCTGAAATCCATTTGTTCCACTCCTATATAACGACTAATTAACGCATATGCGCTAAATATATAATATAGAATTTATAGAAAATTTTCAATAAATATTCACAAGATTATTTTTCCAAAATAAAAAACAGCCTGTTAGAATGGCTGTTTTCAAGGTGTAAAACTATATAATTTCATCGGCCGCCCTTTATCATGACTTTTCGTTTCACCGACTTCTGCAATTAACCCTGCTTTACGCAGCCCCTGCAAAATGCGCTGCGCATTGCGGTTGCTCATGCCAAGCTCAAGGGCAATATCTTTAGAAGTAAATGTATCCCAATCCTTCCGCCCCACATAGCTTTTTATTTTATTATAAAGCTGAACACTTATATGATATTCACCCAGCTTCTTGACCAGCTCGGGTTCATCACTTTCGCTAATATAAGAAAGGATCACCTGATCATTTTGATACTCTTCCACAATCCCATGCTCGTCAAGTAAGATAATCTTATCCTGTTTGGATGACTTCGATCGCTGAACGGCTTTTCGGGCATTAAATTCAGCTTTTAAAACAGAATCCCCAAATCCGATACCTGCCGCAACTGGCCGCTTCCAGTCCTCGCGAATTTTATCAATGGTATCGTGCAGGAGGTTAATGTGATGGTATACTTCCCCTCTGGAGCTAAAAATCATATAATCTCCTCTTCCGGTTTTATGAAAAGAGCCATTCAGACTTCGGCTCGCCCGGAGGAGAATTTCATCCATTTTCAGCTCGGTCCATTGCATATCATACAGCAATTCTTCCTTCACTTTTTCCAGCTCCGGATTTTCCGTTTCTATAAAACAAACAGCCACCTGTGTATTTTGGTAATAATGGGCTTTTGCTTTTTCGGAAAGGGACATTAGGGTCTGCTTCGTTTCCAGCCGGGTCGTGGTGATCCATGAAACCGGGATGCCATGCCCTTTCAGCCGTTCTTTTACCCCAGGGTAACAAGTCAGAACCCCCTCGGTCTCCCTATTTTCCCAGAGCCTGTAATGATATTCATAGATTTGATCCTCTTCAATATCGGCAGGAAACGTTTCAATGTGGAGATTTTCCACTGGTACTTCCAGTTGTGATAATGCCTCACCGCTTATATTGGCCCCTTCAGGCAGATCAACGGATAGCTGTTTCAAGCCCCTGTTTTGCAGAAGCAAATTAAGAAGCGATTTATATAAACCTGTTTCCAAAAATAATACGCCGTGCAGGCTTTCATCATCGCCTAAAACGCCTTTTGCAATGGCATACGGAATTGGTCCTGAAAACAGCCAGGCATCAACCCCATCCTTATGTGCGACAACAATCTCTTTCGTCTCAACAGCCTGCTTATATGTATATGGATGAAATTTCATCTCTTTTTCAAACTCTTTTGCAACATCCAAAATTCTCTTCACCGACTGTTCCGGTCCAACTACACCAATGTGATACATATGACCACCTCATCATGCTTTCTTTGTAGATAGGATAGCATAAAAAGATGAATGATTAATAAAAAAGTGCCGAACAATGTTGTTCAGCACTCAAATTAGCTCCTTTTGATTAGGTTATTCCACTTCATAACTTGTGAGGGGCCGCGTTAATGAAGTTATGCGGCAAGCTGCTGTTTTTGGTTCATCACGGTCAATGCACTTAACATAAAAAACACCATAACCATGAGCCCGGTTATCAGCAGCCATCCAGCCATAAAGTCTCCAGTGAAATCCACTAAAAAGCCAAATAAAGGCGGAACAATGATGACGGCGGTGGAGCCCATTGTTAAAGAGATGCCGCTTGATATTCCTGCTTTCTCAGGAGGCACCAGTTCACTTGCGAGATTCATCCATATTCCGTTAAACCCTGCTGCAGAGAAGCCAAATAATGCAATAATAGGAGCCAGCAGCCAGAATGAAGCCGATGAAATGAATGCAACAGTCAAGCTTGATACAGCGGTAATCCCAGTGATAATCATTAAGATTATGACTCTTTTTCCGTTAAAGATTCGGTCGCTGATGATTCCCCATGCAATTCTCCCAAATGAGCCGAATACTTCAGAAATAACGAGCAGCATACCTGATAAAAACAGGGAAATTCCCAGTTTTTCGTATGAAAATAAGACAATATAAGTGGTTAAACACATTTGTGAGCCATTCAGCCCCATGGCGCTAAAACTTACCAGCAGCAAACGTTTATTTTTGAGCATTTTAAACATTTCTTTGTAGAAAGACACAAGCCCTTGTGTTTGGTTGTTGGACTGTTTTTGCTGAGGCGGGTCCCGATAGATAAAATAGGACATGACTCCTCCGAATAGAAGAATGACACAGGCAATCAATAATACTGGGCGCCATCCGAATACTGTGCTCAATGGCAATAAGATAAGGCTTGCGAGCGCCGCCCCTGCTGTAATCCCCATTTGTTTAATGCCCATTGCGGTACCACGCTGTTTTTGTGGAAACCAGTAAATAATTCCCCGGTTTGTAATAGGATGCATGGAGCCATATCCCAGGCCGCCGATTACAACCAATACAAGGAGAATCCCAAAATGAGTGAGAAAAGTGGTAAATAAATAACCGATTCCCATCATAAAAGCTGCAGCCAGCAGCAACCTCCTCGATCCCAGCCTGTCAGTTAAATATCCGGCAGGTACCGATACTATGGCCTGACCCATGAACAAAGCAGCAGGAAGCATGCCAATCTGGGATTTAGACAATGAAAGATCCTCTCCAATTAACACGCCCAGCGGACCGATGCTTCTCCCGATAAAAGCGACCATTAACTGCGCAATTAAAAGGGAAATGAGCATTCTCCATGGTTCCGAGATGAAGGTAGCCTGATTCTTTATATGTGCATGTTTCATATCTTCACTTCTTTTCTAGCATTCTTATAGTTGATTTAAAACGGTTTAAATAATGTGGTTCCTCTTCAATTCTTCCAATTTTTCTTCATTAAAACCGAGTAATTTACAATAGATTTCTATGTTATGTTTCCCCATGATCTCTGCTCCTGCATGTTTTACTTCTCCAGGCGTTCTGCTTAATTTTGGCACAATTCCCGGCATAGGAAATTCACCTAGTTCCGGGTGCTCGACTTTAATGATCATCTCACGCTCTTTGTATTGAGGATCCTCCAATATGTCTTTGGCATTATAAATTAATCCTGAAGGGACGCCTTTTTCCTCCAAAATGGAAAGAGCTTCTTTCGCTGTAAGTGTCTTGGTCCACTCCTCTATAATAGAGTCCAGCAATTTCATATTCTCGCCTCTTGCGTTATGGGTAGAAAACCGCGGATCCTCCGCTAACTCAGGTTTCTCCATTGCTTCACAGAGCCGGCTAAAAACTCCATCAGCGTTTGCTCCAATGACGATATATGTTTTATCTTTTGTAAAATAAATATTGGATGGCGCAATGCCGGGGAGGATATTTCCCATCCGCTCCCTAATATAGCCCGCAAGCAAATAATCAGGAATAATGCTTTCCATAATGGAAAAAACAGATTCATACAAGGCAGTATCAACCACCTGGCCTTTCCCGGAATGTTCACGTTCATGCAATGCAACCAGGCAGCCAATTGTGGCAAACAAAGCAGCCAATGTATCGCCTATGGAGACGCCGATTCTAGAAGGCGGCCGATCCGGGAAACCCGTTACATTTCTTAATCCCCCCATTGCTTCACCTACACTTCCGAAGCCTGCGCGGTGCTTGTATGGTCCTGTCTGCCCGTAGCCGGATGTCCGAACCATAATCAGTTTCGGATTTATTTCGGATAATTCTTCATAAGACAAATTCCACTTTTCCATGGTGCCAGGCCGGAAATTTTCAATCAGCACATCAGCTTCATTCAAAAGCTCCTTTAAAATTTCCTGACCTTCTTCTTTTCGTAAATTTAGAGTAATAGACTTCTTATTTCTTGATTGGATCGGCCACCATAAGCCAAAACCATCTTTGGATTTCCCCCAATTTCTCATGGGATCTGACTTTCCGGGAGGCTCAACCTTTATAACCTCCGCTCCAAAGTCTCCGAGCAGACGCCCGGTAAATGGACCTGCTAAAAGAGTGCCCAGTTCAATAACTCGAATGCCTTCTAATGGAAGCCGCTTTTCAGTCATCATTTCCTCCTTGCTCAGTTCAAAGACTTTTCATAAGAACGAGTTTTTTCTTCACAAATCATTTTTAAATTTCCTGAGTAAAAAATTGTCTAATACTATTTAATTCAACTAAATTATTAAAAAACCTCTTTACTCTTTTAAAGTAAAGGTGTATTTTTATCATAGTATATTCAAATAATCAGATATACTAATATTTAAACATAACGACAAAAAGAAGGGTTATGAATGAAAAGTAAGTGGTTTTTTACTGGAAGGTATTCGGAGTATTCACTGCAAAGTTTTCAGAGGGATTTACTTTCAGGGATTATTGTCGGTGTTATTGCAATTCCGCTGGGGATGGCTTTTGCGATTGCTTCGGGGGTTAAGCCTGAGTATGGGATCTATACGACGATCATTGCCGGGATTTTGATTTCCCTTCTTGGCGGTTCAAAATACCAGATTGGCGGACCGACTGGTGCATTCATTCCCATTTTGTTCGGTATCGTGATGACTTATGGGTATGAAAATTTATTAATTGCAGGTTTTCTTGCTGGTGTTATGCTCTTTTTAATGGGCGTTTTCAGGCTTGGTTCCTTGATCAAATTTATCCCGAAACCTGTCACGATTGGGTTTACATCGGGGATAGCAGTCATTATTTTTACTGGCCAAATCTCAAATTTTCTAGGGCTCAAGGGTGTTGAGAGCCATGAATACTTTATCGATAATATTAGAGAGATTGCGAGGCATATTCATACCGTCAATTTTTATAGTATTCTGACTGCAAGCATTTGCCTGACCGGGATTTTGCTAATACCTAAATTTTTTCCGAAGGTACCTGGCCCTCTGATTGGATTGCTGCTTTCCACTGCCGCAGCAATTGTTTTTTTTCCAAATCAGGTAGCCACTATCGGTTCTTCTTTTGGAGAAATTCCCGGGACTCTCCCAAGATTCGCTATCCCGGATGTTACTTTGGAAAAAGTAATCGAGCTCCTTCGTCCCGCATTTGTGATTGCCATTTTAGGCGGGATCGAGTCACTGCTATCTGCGGTTGTAGCAGACGGGATGACGAACACAAGGCATAACAGCAACCGGGAGCTGGCAGGCCAGGGAATAGCCAATATGATTACCCCTTTTTTCGGCGGGATACCTGCTACAGGAGCGATCGCGAGAACGGCCACCAATATTAAAAATGGCGCAGCCTCTCCTCTTTCCGGAGTTATTCACGGGATTATGGTATTGCTTGTTTTACTGCTTTTTGCACCATATGCATCTAATATTCCGCTTGCCAGCATGGCCCCAATTTTAATGGTCGTAGCCTGGAATATGAGTGAAAGAAAAGTTTTCTGTCACGTTTTAAAAACGAAGACCGAAGATTCACTTGTGCTTGTCGTAACCTTTTTATTAACGGTTTTTGTCAATTTAACAGTTGCTGTTGAGATCGGTTTATTAATGGCTGTCATCCTGTTTACGAAGAGAATGAGCGATCACCTTGTTACCGTAAAAGCTCTGCCGAATCCGGAGAATAAACACAAAAAGGTACAATCTCATATGGTTTCCGAGCATCACGATTGCCCGCAGATTAGTATTTTTAATGTGGAGGGACCATTATTCTTCGGTGCTGCCCAAACTTTTTCGCAAACCATTATGGATACCATTCATTACAAGCCAGGAATCCTGCTTTTGAGAATGGGCCGTGTACCTTTTATGGATACAACCGGTGAGTCCAACTTTGCTCATATCGTGCAAAATTTTTCAAAGCATGGCATTATTTTAATATCCGGTCTTCAGCCCCAGCCTAAAAGCATCTTAATGAAAACGGGATTATACGATATGATTGGGGATGAGCATATTTTTGAGCATACCGGAGATGCCATCAACCATGCACTTAGGTTAATCGACGAAAATAAGTGCATGGGGTGCAGGCACTTTGCATTCAGGGAATGCGGAAAACTATCCGGATCAAACTATCAAGCAAGAGAAAAAGCGATATCAGCGCCATGACTCAGGAAAGTGAGGATACCATACATTGAATCTTGATATGCAGCAATTCAAAGCAGACTTTTTCAAAGCTCTGGCCCACCCGCTCCGAATCAGAATATTAGAACTCTTAGCTGAGGGCGATAAAAGTGTAAATGAAATTCAAAGCCTGGTTGGCAGTGAAGGCTCTGCCGTTTCGCAGCAGCTTACAGTACTGCGGACTAAAAATATTGTTACGGGCACGAAGGACGGCAACCGGGTCATCTATTCGCTAAGAGATCCGATGATTATTGATCTTCTTACTGTGGCACGGCAAATTTTTAATAATCACCTTGTCGATACGATCAGCATGCTGGATAAAATAAATAATTAATGAAAAAGAGTTTAGGTCCGCATGGCCTAAACTCTTTTTGTTCTATAACTTAAACCTGCTGATTAATTCCTTTAAATCCTCAGCCATGCCTGTGAGCCGACCTGCGGAGTTTGAGATTTCTTCCATGGAAGCGGCCTGTTCTTCTGTGGAAGCGAGTACGCTTTGGGTAGCCATGGCCGATTCGTTCGCAACATGAGAAATTTCATCCATGGACTGAACCATTTGCAGGGAGCCGGCAGACATTTGCTGGATAGCGGTGGCGACCTCCTCCATTTGCTGGGTAACACTGCTGACAGATTGCTGGATCTGTTTGAAAGAATCACCTGCATCCTTCATCACATCCATTCCTTCCGTCACTTCATGATTGACCGTTTCCATCGATTGAACAACTTGATTGGTTTCTTCCTGAATTTGTGAAATCAATTGGCTAATCTGCAAAGTAGACTCAGCAGATTTTTCTGCCAGGTTGCGGACTTCATTTGCGACAACCGCAAACCCCTTCCCCTGTTCGCCTGCGCGAGCTGCTTCGATGGCAGCATTCAAAGCCAATAAATTTGTTTGAGCAGCAATACCTGTTATCACTTCAATGATTTTGCCAATCTCCTGTGAACGCTGGCCTAATCCTTTGACAACTTTAGATAAATCCTGGACATTGTTATGGATGGAATTCATTTGGCAGCCTGCTGTTGAAATGGATTGCGAGCCATGATTTGCCTTTTCAAGAGAATCATTGATTTGCTCTGTCACCTGTTCAGAATTGGCTGCCACCTGGCCCAGGCTGTCAGACATTTGCATGATCACATCAGATGCTGTGTTAACTCCTTTCACCTGATTGTCTGCCCCTGCTGCCACTTCTTCTATCACTTCGGCAATATGGCTTGTTGCCATGTTTGTTTGCTGGGCACCAGTTGAAAGCTGCTGAGCGTATTGTGTGACTTCATTTGATGCGATTACAACATTATTCAGCACATCCTGCCATACAGCAGCCGTATGGTTCAGTGCAGCAGCAATGGATTTTAGCTGGCCAACCGAGTTTTCATCCAGGCGGCTCGACATATTTCCATCCGCCAGCTCTTCCAAATGGGCATTGATTTTAGCAATTGGCGCTATGAATTTTCGGTAATTCATAAAAGCAGATAAAATACCTGCAAGCGAGCCTAAACTGGCGATAAAACCGATTGTGATCCAAAAAGCCTGCCCTTCCAAATTATTTCCGATACTCACGACTAAACTGATAATAATGACAGTAGGTATTATGACGATTAACGTCCGAAGCATGTAGCTTAATTGACTCATTTTAATGACCCCTTTTTTCTAAATCCTTATATTAAAAAACGAACTTCCATCTATTTTCTTTACTTTCCACCTTCATTTACGTTTTTATAGGATTGGCAGAAAGTATATCAATATATATATCGGTGATTTTAATAATTATTTAAATACTTTGTTTTTTCTTTGCAAACTTTATCGCCATTACAGTTTCTGGTAAATAGCAAAAAACGCCACGCTCTATTAGAGAGTAAGTAGTTCGGCTTTGAAGTACAAAATTAGAACTAACCTTGCTATTCAAACGGTAATTCACACTTAAATTAACAGGCAGACAATTTGATAAGCAAAAATGCTTGGAACATCGTGTCTCCAAGCATTTTTTACATTATCTGGCACTCTATAGTTGAACAAATAATAGAGCATTGATTTCACTAAGTTTGAAAAATAAACGGAAAAATTCCGTTTATTTTGGGAAATACCAACATTTCTCGCAAAATAAGCGGAGTTTTTCCGCTTATATGAACCTAATCTTTAGAGTTAGTTATATATATAGAAGTTAATCGGAATATATCCGCTTATATCTGCTTCTTGTACCCCTACTATACACATTAACCGGAATTTCTCCGCCTATGAATTCCTATACCTCCGCAAAAAAGTCAACAATGAATAACAACAGAGTCTTTTCTAACTTGAATATCAAAAACCCTACCTACCATTTTTCAGCACCTCAATCCCCAATTAAATTAGCAAACAAATTCGAACACTGACACTAACTTTTGTCATCCTGTTAAGAAAGGTGCGAATTATGGTGCTAAAATACCATTACATTTATAAAAAGCCTTAATATTCAACAAAAAAGATGCAGTCCAATTCAGTTGCGAATTGGACTGCTAATTTGCTTGCTAATTATTTTTTGTACTCGAAAACCGAACCTGATTTCCAAAGATGGATCAGCCTTTTTTTGCTTTGTTTTCATTTTTATTAATGGCCTGGGCGATTAACCCTCCATGGAAGCGGCCATTTTCTATAAAGATTTCGTTGGCGTTATTGCCGGCTGCTATAACGCCCGCAATAAAGATACCTTGAATGTTTGTTTCCATTGTATCCGGGTCGAAAAGAGGTCGTCCTGTTTCCTCATCAATCTGAATCCCCATACTTTTTAAAAAGCTATGGTCAGGATGATAGCCTGTCATCGCAAATACAAAATCGTTTTTTATCTCATATAGGTGATTTTCTTTGGTGTACACCAGTTGATCTTCAGTAATTTCTTTCACATGTGCATTAAATTCCATCTTAATAATACCATTGCGGACTAATGCTTCAAACTCCGGCAAAATCCATGGCTTTATGCTTGGGGAATATTCCTTTCCCCTATAAATGACTGTTACTCTTGCTTCAGCCTTAACCAATTCAATTGAAGCATCCACACTGGAGTTCTTTCCGCCTATAACAGCGACGTCTTTATCAAAATAAGGGTGCGCCTCCTTAAAATAATGGTGAACCTTTGGCAAGTCTTCACCTGGGACACCCATAAAATTAGGATGATCATAATAACCTGTAGCAATGACTACATACTTTGCTGCATATTGGCCTTTATCGGTTTTAACTTCAAAAGCGTTCTCACCCTTTTTAGCTATCTCTACCACTTTTTCATAGGCGTTAATCTTAATTCCTTTTCTTTTCACAACTTCTCTGTAATAAGTAAGCGCCTGATTTCTTTTTGGCTTATAGTTTTCTGTGATAAATGGTACGCCACCTATTTCAAGCTTTTCACTTGTGCTGAAAAAAGTCTGGTGTGTGGGGTAGTGGTAAATCGCATTTACAATGTTCCCTTTTTCGATGACTAACGGATTTTTCCCCATTTCCTGAAGGGCTATGGCTGCTGACAATCCGCACGGACCGCCTCCAACAATTATAGCGTCTATTGTCAAGATGTTCTCACTCCTTAGTTCACGACCAAATGAAAGCAATGCTTGCTCTCATTTAAATTTTTTCCTAAGCTCAGTTAACCTGTTGTTTCCGCTTCAATCATCAGGGTGCCAAAATCAACCATGAGCTTTAACAAAGTCTTACTAAAAAAATCTCCCATCAATCTATGATAGGAGATTTTTTATGATTATTCAAATGTATTACATCAATTTACTTTAAGATAGAACACTATTCTAGATCCAGCCGCGGAATCTTGAAGCTTCTGCCATTTTCCGCACGCCGACCATGTAAGCAGCTAAACGCATATCCACTCTGCGCGTCTGGGCTGTTTGATAGATATTATCGAATGATTTAACCATTACCTTCTCTAGCTTTTCTTCCACTTCTTCTTCTGTCCAATAGTAGCCCTGATTATTTTGAACCCATTCAAAATAAGAAACCGTTACACCGCCGGCAGATGCCAATACATCAGGCACAAGCAATATACCTCTCTCAGTAAGAATTTGAGTGGCTTCAAGTGTAGTTGGTCCATTTGCAGCTTCTACAACGATGCCAGCTCTGATGTCATGGGCATTTTCTTCAGTTATCTGGTTTTCAATAGCGGCAGGAACGAGAATGTCACACTCAAGTTCCAGCAGCTCTTTATTTGTAATTGTATCATTAAAGAGTTTAGTTACAGTACCAAAGCTGTCACGGCGATCAAGAAGATAGTCAATATCAAGACCATTTGGATCGTACAATCCGCCATATGCATCTGAAATGCCGACTACCTTCGCACCGGCATCATGCATGAATTTTGACAAGAAGCTGCCCGCATTACCAAAACCCTGCACAACAACTCTTGCACCTTCCAGGTTGATGCCCTTTTTCTTTGCAGCTTCACGTATGCATATCGTAACACCTTTAGCTGTTGCAGATTCCCTGCCATGGGAACCGCCAAGTACAAGAGGTTTACCTGTAATGAAGCCAGGAGAGTTAAATTCATCAATCCGGCTGTATTCATCCATCATCCACGCCATAATTTGGGAGTTTGTAAAGACATCAGGTGCCGGAATATCTTTAGTTGGACCTACAATTTGACTGATAGCGCGTACATATCCCCGGCTTAACCGTTCTAATTCTCCAAAGGACATATCCCGCGGATCACAGACAATCCCGCCTTTTCCCCCTCCATATGGGAGATCGACAATTCCGCATTTTAAGCTCATCCAAATAGACAGTGCCTTTACTTCCTTTTCAGTTACATTCGGGTGAAAACGAATACCGCCTTTAGTAGGACCTACAGCATCATTATGCTGGGCCCGGTAGCCAGTAAAGACTTTTACTGTTCCGTCATCCATCCGTACAGGAATTTTCACTGTCATCATGCGAATTGGCTCTTTTAGAAGCTCATATACTTCATCTGGATATCCCAACTTTTCCAAAGCTTTATGTATGACAGTTTGCGTCGACTTTAAAACGTCTAGTTTTTCAGCTTTATTTGAATCAGTACCTTTCTCGGCTACCATTTGTAAACCTCCTAGAAAAATCACTTTCATTAGTTGTCCGCTTCCATGAAATAGTATACACCTTTGCTTAATTTATGCAAGAAGAATACTACACTTTTCCGCATTTTTTGATTCTTTTATGAAACCGTTATCAATGCTAATTTTAAAGGGAATTTTCTGTTTATTCTTATTACCTGTTTTCCCGCTCACAGGCAAAGAAAACATCCATTTTTATTCTTTAATATACAATGGCCAATTCTTCTTCGGCGGCTTTTGCAGCTCGTGAACTTACCATTGTTTTGCCCAATTTCTGCATGGTTCATGAGCAGTAAAGAGAAATTCCTTAAAATATGAAAGAGGAGGAATATTTCCCCCTCTTATTTTATAAGAAAAACTCAACTAGCTTTTTGGCAGCATTGTTTTTTATGATGATTTTGCCATACTCCTCAATGAGATGGATACTGGCAAATGAGGGGTTTCCAAACTCAGCCAATATAGCAACTGCCCTATGGATGTCTTCATCGTGGATATCGCTAACACGATAGAAATATTTTCCTTTATAGGAATAAAGGCTTCCGTTCTCAATATGAACAAGCTTCAGCCTTTTAGCCATTTGTATTACATCCTCAAAATCCTGAAATTCAAACAGAATGTCTTCACTGCCATCAACTGTTACTTGCATTTCTATAAAACCATCGTCGAGAAGCTCATCATCCTGCTCCTGTTCCTCCATTGTGACAATCATAACCATTCCTTGGGCCTGCATGGAAAAAATCTCGACAGCGACTGTCCCTTGAATGTCTACACCAAATTCTTCACTTGCTTCCTCAAGCATCTCATGGAATAGCTGATGCCATTTTAAAGAGTCTTTCCAGACATCTTCCTTTGTTAGGCCCCTGTCTGTTAAATCATCTAATGTAAGAAAGATTTTGATCTTATTATAATTCAAACGTTCTAAGCGCATAATAAGCCCCCTGCCCTGAACCAACTCTTTGGTTTAGTGTATGAAGTTCAGAAAAGTTTGTGAGTCGTCTCTTTTTAAATGAGGGCAAAAATTAAATTAGCCGGCAATACGAGCCGGCTTTACCACATTAAATTAGTCTGAATTCGCCTTTTTAAACAAGTAGTTAAGGGAGGTTGATTTCCGCTCCAGGATGCTCAGCGAACCACGGAGAACAGCCTTTAGAAAAAAGCCTTAATTTAAATGTTCTTTTATCCATCGTTCCCACTCGCTCTTTGAGCTTCCGGGTATAAATTCCTTATATTTCTTTTTTTCCTCTTCCGGCAGACTGTCAATAGCGAATCCCCCTACTCCCACATTGAGCGACTCATAGGTTGCAACCAGTCTCTCGGACAGTTTCAGAGTTTCGGAGACATTTGCCTTCATGGTACAGGAAAAAAATAAAAACTTAGGGTTTACAATATTGATTACTGTATGGATATCATCGTCTGCAATGCTTGTCCCCAGATAAACCACTTCGAATCCCTTTCGCCTTAAAAATAGTGTGAATATCAAAAGGCCTAATTCATGTGCTTCACTGGGACCGCATACTGCTATAGCTTTTGGCAAAACCGAATTATGAGGAAAAGAATGGAGAATCATTCCGATTCTTGATCTTAAAATAGATGAAGCAAAGTGCTCATGTGCGCTGGTAATCTTGCCATCCTCCCAAAGAGTGCCGATATTAACCAGCAATGAACCCAATATATCAACAAGCACTTTATCAATTGTAAATAAACTAAACGCCTGATTGATCAAATCATGCGCTTTTGGTTCATCAAATTGGAGAAGAGACTCCAGTAGCTCATTTGCTAAAATACTTGACCTGTCTCCTTCCTTTTCCACCTGTATAGGCTCTGTATTCAGTTCATTGTTTTCCAGCAGAGAAACGGCCTGGCTTATAGAAAAACCCTGATTAACCTTCATCAGCAGCCATTTTAAAATTCTTACATGTTCCTCTGTATATAGCCTGTGACCTGATTCATTTCTTTTAGGGGCGATAATTTGATAACGCCTTTCCCATGCTCTTAAAGTACCTGGCTGAATGCCGAGCATTTTTGAAACAGCCTTAATATTGTATTTTCCTTCATCAATAGTCATGCTCAGCCCTCCATTCAATTCCAATTATAGAAGTTACAATTTAGTGTGTAAACTCTGTATATGTTTTGAGTAACATTTATGGATCAGCCATTCTTAAGAGTAATGAAATGAGTTTCCGCCTTTGCACCCAGACGAAGTGGCACACCAGTCGTCCCGTATCCATTGCTGATTAGAATCGTTGTTTCGGGAAGGACTTTGATCCGCCCCTTTTCATAGGGACTATAACCTAAGATATGGATTTGGCCTCCGTGTGTATGACCGCTCAACACAAGATGAATATTATGTTCTTTTTTTATTTCTTTAGTGATTCTGGGATCATGGCTTACTAAAACCCGAAAGCCGCCTGTTCCTGCATCTTCCAATGCAAGATCCAGCCTTTCCCTATCCTTGCTTAGATCGTCCGTTCCAATTAAAACAAAGCGATCCCCTTTCAGAGATTCAAAGGATAGCGCTGTATTATCAAGAATTTTAACCCCGCATTCTAAAAGAAGGGCATCAAGCTGATGGTAGTCTACTTCATAATCATTATTTCCCCATACAAAATAAACCGGTGCGACCTCCATTAGCATTAAAACGTTTTTTTTCACTCTTTCAAAAGGAACTCCCTTTTCCATTAAATCTCCACCGATAATCACTATATCCGGTTTTTTCCCTTTGATTTCACCAATAAGCTTGCCGGTAATCTGTCGCCTATGAATATCAGAAATAAAAAAAAGCTTTACTTCTCCGAAGCTTTCCGGGAATTCGGAAAAAGAAAGCTCTTTATATATTATTCTATCCGCGAATGCCTCCTTGAGCATATAGATAAGTAATCCTGCACCGCCTATAAAGGCCAAAGCCACTATATAAATCATAATTCCTCCTGCATACATTTCTTTTACTCATAATCTTCAGCAAATTTTAGTTTCTTAAAATCTAAAGAAATAATACCATAGATTACTGAAAAACAGAAAAGTGCAATCGTTTCCCAAAGAGAAATAGCAGACAAAATGATAAAACTTACGATAATTAATAAACTCAGCAGAAGTTCAAGCAAATGTGTTCTTTTATATACTATAAGCAATGCAGTTAATTCGATCGCGCTTCTGATCATTTCTGCATTGGCAATAAAAGCGATTATAAAAAAAATCATCCCTAAAAAAAACCCGCCCGGCTCCAGTACGAATATGACAATCATATCTGAAATACTCATTGGGACGGACACCGGAAAAAACTTTATAAATAAAAAACCGCTAATTAAGCCAGTCAGTAGTTTCAGCCATTGATAATACACAAAAAATCCCTCCCATACAAATTGTATGAGAAGGATTCGTTTTGTTGACTATATTCAAAATTAATCTTCTGTAATATCAAGAACACGAAACCCCGATTTTTCAAGTTTGCTAATGAACTTATCCAAATTATTATTTTTTTCCACTTTCATAACAATGCGGCGTACCAGCTTATCTGTTTCATCAAATGTCACAAGGGAAATGATGTGTTCATGGAAGTAGTGGGCAATTTCTGCAAGCCTTGCGATCCGCCCCTCCGTTTCTACAGATGTAAAAGCAATCCTTACACCAGAACGGTTGGTGCCGAAAGCAGATTGGAATTGCGCAAGCACATCAAATCTTGTAACTATACCCATGAATTTTCGATTTTCTCCCAGAACCGTCAGCAAAGGAAAGTCCTTTAGGGCCAATAAAGTTTTTTCAAAAATTTCATTTCCCTCAAGATAGTGCCCATGATGTGTGGCGATATCTTTCACCAGTGTTGCACCTAAAAAATCCTCTTTTAACTTTCCTGATGAAAAGAAGTTCTCATATATTCCATATCTGGTGATAATGCCGACGTATTTATCGCCTTCCAATACAGGAAGTCCGTCAATTTGATGCTCCTCAAGCATTGCTAATGCTGTCTTCAATGTTTCATCCTGTCCAATTGTATAACAGGTGTGCTTTGGTATCATGATACTTTTCACAAACATTGCCATCACCTCAGAGTAATTAATAAGACCCATTTATAAGTTCTCCATCACCTACGTTATCCCCTCTTTTTCTTAAATAAAACTAACATGAAAGCCAGAAATTTCTCATATGATTCAATGACGCACAAATGAGGAGGGAATAAGCATGTACACACTCCGCAAAACCTGGCACCCGTATGTAAGCCCTTTTGACCCTTGCAAACCCATTACCGTTAAAACATATTCAACCCCGCCTAATCTATATATGGGATTCCAGCCGCCCGGTCTTGAGCAATTCACACCAATGCAAGCCTTACGAACAGGAACACTATGGAAAGCATTCTATGACCCTTGGTATAGCCCATATGAAAAGGCCAGAGAGGGGCAGCAGCCATGAAACAAATGCCAGCAGAATACTACCAGCTTCTCGAACAACTGCAAGCAGTCGATTTTGTGTTAGTTGACTTGACTCTGTATCTCGACACTCATAATGATGATGCAGATGCGATTAAGCAATTCAATCATTATGCAAAGGAACGAAAAAAACTGAGAAATGCAATCGAAAGCAAATATGGCCCATTAATGCAATACGGCCATAGCTACTCCGGCCAGCCTTGGAATTGGGATGACGCTCCTTGGCCATGGCAAGTGTAATATCCATCTGCGCGCGCCTTCACTAACGAAGGCGCTGATAACCGAAAATATTCTTATCTTAGATAACGTGATCTGAAGGCAGATTTTCAGGGAGGGGTTGAAGAAAGATGTGGGTTTATGAAAAGAAATTGCAATATCCAGTCCGGGTTAGCTCGTGCAATCCGAAGCTGGCAAAGTTTTTAATAGAACAATACGGCGGTGCCGATGGAGAACTTGCTGCTGCCCTAAGGTATTTGAATCAGCGCTATTCCATTCCGGATAAAGTTATCGGCCTTTTAACAGACATCGGAACTGAAGAATTTGCCCATTTAGAGATGATTGCTACGATGGTTTATAAATTAACGAAGGATGCCACTCCTGATCAAATGAAGGCAGCTGGCCTAGATGCCCATTATGCCAACCATGATAACGCATTATTCTATCATAATGCAGCAGGTGTGCCTTGGACAGCTTCTTATATCGCGGCCAAGGGGGATCCGATTGCGGATTTATATGAAGATATAGCAGCAGAGGAAAAAGCGAGAGCAACATACCAGTGGATCATCAACATGAGCGATGACACTGACTTAAATGATGGATTGCGCTTTCTTAGGGAAAGGGAAATCATCCATTCACAGCGATTCAGAGAAGCTGTTGAAATCCTTAAAGAAGAGCGGGATAAGAAGAAATTCTTTTAATAATACTTAACAATGAAAAAAGAAGCAGTTTGGCTGCTTCTTTTTACTGTTTACCAAATTATTTATTCTCATGGAAAAGGTTAATGTCATAATTTTTTTTCATCATTTCAAAAACAGTATGCCGATTTTTCCATTCATCTTCTTTTTTCCATAAGTCCTTGCTCTTATCAATGATTTCACATCTTAATGCGTGAAATTCCTTCTCCGCTTTTTCTCTTTTTTCCCTCAGCAGATTCATCAGCCCATATAACCCAACCGTAATCACAAGCAAATAAAAATTGGCCGACTGGTTGACAAAGGCAGAAAACATAGAGGCAAATGAATACGAAAAAGGCTGCATCACTGTTTTGTAAATATACAAAAAATATAAGAAAGATATAAAAACTGTTGCCCACATGGCAAACAAATGCCATGACTTGAACTTATCAAACTTTTGCTTTCTCTCCACTACTTTTTCAAGCATCTTACGTGTAGCCTGGTCTGTTCGATCATCAAGCTTTCTAATCGGCGACTCCAAGATTCTCCCTCCTCTTTTCATAATAATGTATGAGCTTGTACAACATTATATGACTGTAGAAGCAGAGTGGCTTGAAGCACTTTTTCCTTAACACAGGGAGCCTTAGTTTCCTGCTATTAATTAAGCGGAATCTTTAATACTTGACCTGTCTGAATTTCATTCGACTGCAAGTTATTGGCTTTCTTTATAATATCAATCCCAGCCTGTGATTTATAATAGGTCATAGCTATTCTAAAGATTGTTTCTTTTGGCTTAACAGTATGATAGATAACTTTTTCTTCTGTTTTGGGCTCTTCCTTCTGCTTTGATTCAGACGCCTTTTCAGATACAGATTTTTCTACTGGTTTTGTATGTTCTTTCTGTACAGGCTTTGCTGCAGAACCCTTATCTTCTGAATCTTCCTTTTGAGAAGATTGTGTTTCAGAATCTGCTGTGCTTTCCCTCTTTGCAGGAGAATTCCCAGGCTCTTCTGATTCTAATGCAATATTATCTTCTCTTACTTCAATCGTAGTCCCTTTATTAGAATCGTTAGTCGCATAGCCAACGGTTTCAAAGCCTGTCTCGATAACTCCAGCTTCTTCAGCAGCTCCCATGCCCCTTTCTTTGCTCAAATAATTGTAAATACTGAGAATAGTAATGGGAAGAAGGATAAAAAACATAGCGAGCAAGCGGATGACAGGATATTTAAGCTTCCATTTATTCTTTTTTCTTTTTTCCTGATGCACCCTGCTCCTTGGCGGCAGAGCTGATTTTGACCCAACTTTGTCCGATTCCTGCTTTCTATCAATCTTTTTACGGAGCCGTTCCGCCTGATCTCTGTAAGGACCTTCTTTATTCATGGAACATCCCTTCCTGTAATAATATTCATAAGAAGCTAATTTTATAGGCTGTATTCTAAAAAATTGTTGTTTTTGAATAGATTTGTGAATAAAACAATAAATAAGGTTTGTTGATTGGCGCGTAAGGTGCTAATCCCGCGAAAATTCATTCGCATTTCCTTCGTGCGGTGATGATTCGAGGATGCTTATTCAACGTCGAGCGGGAGGAGTGAGACAGGTGAGACCCCACAGGTGCTTTGCGCCGAGGAGGCTCACCGCCCACACCCCGCGGAAGCTTGAGCATCCTGAAGCGGAAATCAACCTCACTACAATATTGTTTAAATAGCAACAAAGTTTACAAAAACAGCCTTTTTATAAAATAAATTTTTTATAAATGGCTTAGTTATTCGTTGTGTATCTCATTACCGTCCTGCTCATTCCTCTTCAGATTTTTAGAATGCCGGATACGGATAAAAACTCCCAATAGAAAATCAATCAGGAAATGCATAACCATGGTAACAAGCAAATTTTCGGTTACTAGATAAATATAACCTATAAAAAAGCTTAATGTAATAATATTTAAAAACAAAAACCAATTAAATAAATATCTATAATGAACAAGTGCAAAAATAATACTTGAAATGGCCAGCCCAAAATGCGTTTGAATGACTCCCCTGAATAACAGTTCTTCACTGAAGGCTACAAATGCCGCTATCAATGCTATATGCAACGGATTGCGGCTCCTGAATATCCTTTCATTCAATCCCCCATCATTATACAGGGATTCAGGGAGCAGCTTCATGAGAATTAAATCCACAGCTACAACAGCAGCTCCAGCTGTCCCCCCAACCAAAAGAATATTAACATCATTCCACCTAAACAGATCTATAAAGGCGCCAAAACTATCAAATAATATAATACCTAATATAAAAGAAATGATTAATAGTAGAATTTGCGTAATATAGAGGTGAAATAACAGTTCTTTGTCAGTCAGGTCTTTAATAATATCCACATATTTCTTCTTCATTTTCATTCACTCACCCGGATTCAGAAGCGCATCTAAATGATTCTTCCAATCATATAGCGAATTCTCCTGATTTACTTTACTAGTCTTTTTTGTAAAATCATTAAGTTCCAGACCGCATACATCGCAGCAGTTTGCGATCACATCTGTTTTTTGCTCATTAAAATGAGAAAGAATATGCTCCCGGCGGCATATATTCATACTCATCCAACTATATACTTCTTCAATACTCTGTTTCTTTGACTCAAGCCTTTTCTGATTATAGATCTTCATCTCCAGCACAATTTGCTCAAGAGAGATCCCTTGTTTGCTTTTCCGTTGAAAAAAATCTTCAAAAACTCGCCATTGTGTGTCAGTTAAACCTGATAGCTGTCTGAGTTGCTCTTCGTATTGAGATAGACTTGATATAACCGCCGGATTATCCTCAAGCCACCCCTTTATCCAATCAATTTGCACTTTATCAGGCAATTCGCTTTCTGCAAGCTGATAGGGAAGCTGTTCATCCCCAGGAGCATAGAGGAGAATGGCAATACTTTTATCTCCATCCCTTCCGGCCCGTCCAATTTCCTGCAAATACGATTCGATCTGCATAGGCATATGAAAATGAATGACATAACGGATATTCTCTTTATTAATCCCCATGCCAAATGCACTCGTTGCGCAAATAAGATCAAGCTGTCCATGAATAAATTGCTGCTGGACCAGAATCCTGCTTTCCTGGTCCATGCCGCCATGGTAAGCCATAACCCTTCCAACTCCACGGCCCCGAAGTAGCTCTGCAGACTGTTCCGCCATTTTTTTGCTTGAAAAATATATGATTCCGGGACCCTCTATTGTTTCAGCAAGTTCAGCAAGTCTTTCTATTTTGTCGCGATAGCTGTTCAGCCTTTCCACTGATAGAGAAATATTAGGACGGTCAACAGAATAAATAAATTCATTCCCTTCAGTTATGCCCAGTGATTTTGTTATATCTCCCTTTACCTCTGGAGTAGCTGTGGCCGTAAGTGCCAAAGTAAGCGGATTTCCGAGCTTCATTCTGACTTCCCCAAGTTTTAAATAATCAGGCCTAAAGTCATAGCCCCATTGCGATATACAGTGAGCTTCATCCACCACAAATAAAGCAATATGCAATTTCTTCAACTGAGACAGTACAGCATCAAAATGTAGCATTTCCGGTGAAATAAATATAAATTTAAAGTGCCTTAAATTCATGAGCGATTGCCTTTTTTCTTCATGTGTCAAAAAAGAATTGAAAGCAATCACCTTCTTCTCCCCGCTCAGCATTAGCTGTTCTGCCTGGTCCTGCATCAGGGAAAGTAAAGGAGATATGATAATCACTTGCCCTTCAAGCAAGTATCCAGGAAACTGATAGCAGAGAGACTTGCCAGTTCCAGTGGGAAGCATGGCCAACGTATCCATTCCGGAAAGCACGGATGCAATGATTTCTTTTTGGCCAGGCCTAAAAGATGTATACCCAAATGTCTTTTGTAAAATAGTTTCTAAATTCATCTCTCTTCTCCAAACTTTGCCAGAACTAATCTTATTTCAAAGTAATCCGCATCCGGCACCAATTGACGTATTTGTTTAAGCTGCCTTGACTCAGAGCTATTTGCTGCCTTAAGAATTGATTTTTGCCGGTCATCGGCAACATACGGTGAAATATCAAAGTTGCTCTCATTTAAAGCCACTTCCACTACATGATCTTCAATGGTACTTCTTTTTAAATTTCTAATCTGTGCTATTTCATCTAAACCTAAGCCCCGGTTTAACAATGAGTAGGTTTTTTTAGTCGAGAATGTTAGCGGAACAGAATCCTCAGATCCGGAAATCAGTTTTCCGAGCAAAGGATACTGGGAGGGACTGTGTATAAGGCAATCCAAAATATAATGGATTACACCAAGAAATTGGTGGTGATAATAATCGTGGCTTACCCCCAGATGCTCGGCAGCCTGAGCAGGGGTAAGGCCAATATGATTAAAGCCTGTAAGCCTCAGGGTAAGAACAGCAGGATTCATATCACTTAGACCGCCAAGACAGTGCTGCAATTCTTTATTCAAAAGTTTTCCCAGTTCATTTCGGGGAGCTCCAGTTGTTTTCAAAAAAGCTTTCAGCCAAGCATGAATTTCCCTTTTTCTTTGAATTGGAAGATATTTTGTATGATTATAATTTAAATGTGACATAACCTGAACAAGGAGTGAAAGCCTCTCCCAAAAGATCCCTGTGGACGTATGGTATTTCCAGCCGTTTAAGGAAGAAGGAATCGGGCAATTTAATAAAGAACTTTGCAAATACCTTTCTCCTTCTGCAGTCAAAACAAAATGGCTATTTTCATCCTGACTAATCCAACTTACGGCTTCCATCTCTTTTGCATGCTGCTCAAGCTCAGAACGACTTAATTGCCCAAATGTTTTAAAGAAGCGGGTTAATTGGAATAAGTGGGCATCCTGTATCGTTTGAGAAGACTTTTTGCCATTTAACAAGTGCAGAATGGAAAAGATCGTCCTCTGACCCTTCAGTTCCTTTATACAATATAAAATAACTATCTTTAAATAAGAATTTTCCATGGTTCTCACCTTATTGATTGCTGATTTTATTTTATGCAGCCTTCATGATGTTTTTGGAATTATGTGCATTTACGAGCATATACGATAATTTGTGCCTCTCTCTCCATTTTATCATGAAAGAAATAAGCAAACTGTTTTAAATAAATGATTTAGGGTAAATTAAAGCCCAAACCCAGTTATGATAAGCATTCTCAATACATTTTCTATTGAAAAGTTGCCCATACAGTTTTACAATAGATATGAGGAATGCGTTACCATCTTCATGATGGTCGATTATTTGTTTAAATCTTGGGAGGTTTTTTTCATGGCAAAGTATACGATTGTTGACAAAGAGACATGCATCGCATGTGGTGCTTGTGGAGCAGCTGCACCAGACATTTATGATTACGATGACGAAGGCATTGCATTCGTTACCCTTGATGATAACCAGGGAATCGTTGAAATTCCGGATGTATTAATTGATGATATGATGGATGCTTTTGAAGGCTGCCCAACTGATTCAATTAAAGTAGCTGACGATGCGTTTGACGGCGACCCGCTTAAATACGAATAGATCTTCAATTATATTCTAATCCAAGTTAAGCTACTGCTCCCTTTCATGATGAAAGGGAGTTTTTATTTGCAGAGAAGGGACAACAAGGTCCAGTTTTGGGAAAGCAAAAAAAACAACGGCACACATAGCCGTTGCTTTTGATAATTTATATTTAACTAAGCTGCGTTTTTAAGCGTAGCCTGCTTGTTCACCCATGTTCCCATGCGTGTAAATAATAACATGAAAACAATAGAGATTATTAAACCTTTAACAATATTAAATGGCAAAATACCTGTCACAATCATCGTGCGCATCTCCGGTGCAGACATTGAAGGGAAGTTTAAAAAGAATGTATATGCCGGCAAAATGATGAAATAATTTAACACACTCATGATTACAGCCATAAACATTGTGCCAATAACCAGTCCGAAGGTCATGCCCTTTTTTGTTTTCAGCTTGTTGTATACATAGTAAGTTGGCAAGACAAACAAAATGCCAGCTGCGAAGTTTGCAATATGGCCAACAGGAACTCCTGTTGCGCTGCCAGTCATAAAATAATCAAGAATGTTTTTAATGAATTCAACTAAGATTCCTGCCGCCGGGCCAAAGATTAACGCTGCGATCAATGCAGGGATATCGCTGAAGTCAATCATTAAAAATTGTGGAAATGGCGGGATTGGAAAATTCAGCAGCATTAAAATGTAAGAAATACTGCTAAGCATCCCGATTGATACTAAAGCTTTGATATTAAGTTTTTTCATGTTCCTCTCTCCTTTTTAGGACTATCTCTCCTATAGAAGAAAGGTTCGGCAAAGCAAATGTCTCTGAAATAAAAATCCCTCAAGCTAAATCACTTGAGGGAGAATTACAAAGGCACGCTTAATAACCGTTCAAAACCTGCATTTTTTGAACGTCTGCAGAACCTCCATCTTCTCCCATCCAGACTGTACTGTCGGCTTTGGAATTGCACCAAATCCTGCCCAATTAAAGCGTAAAGTGTTGTTAAAGAAGACTTTACTCTCAGGCTCGCGGGCTTAGAGTTAAAAAAACTCATCACCGCCGGTCGGGAATTTCACCCTGCCCCGAAGATAGACCGTATTAATTTTTACATCTCTTATTATACTGAAAAAAAGATGTAATGTGAAGGGATATATTCTCTCTATCATACTGGTGAAGAAATTCAAGTTATTTTACCTTTTTAAGCGTTCTGAGAGAAATGTTTTATCAACAATAGACTATTTAATAGCTGTGTCCGAGATAATGTTACTGAACTTTATGTCAGGAGTCTAAATTGTTTTGCGTGGATTCCCGATTTTTATAAGCGGTTATCAATTTGTGCGCAGCTTTCCAGGTTTTACATGCGGGGTTGGCTACTTCTGCACGTTCTCCTGCCCTTTATGCGCGGATATCACTTTTGCATGCGCCTTTGCTTTTTTTTACGAGCGCCCAGGCTTTTTCGGATACAGTTCATTTTCAGTGGATTTTTATTCATTCCCATATAAAAGGATGGCCCCCAAGCCATCCTTTTTATCACCCTAAAGGATATTCTTTTCTTTCTCCTTTAGAGAAGGTCATTATTGACTGATAACCCACTTCCTTCGCAAGCGCAATTGCCTGGTCGAAGTTGGCTCCTACATGTTCTGGAAAATGCGCATCAGATGAAAGCACAATCGGGATATTTTTTTCGTAACATTTCTGCAAAAGTCTTTTATCAGGGTATAGTTCCCCAACAGGCTTCCGCAAACCGGCTGTACTAATTTCCACACAGGTCTTTGATTCCGCAAGGGCATTGGCTGCACGGTCATACTGTTCCAGTAAAAATTCTTCATCTTGCGGTACATATTTAAAGATCTTCACTAAGTCAAGATGACCTACGATATCAAATAAATTAGATTGTGCTAATGTTACGACCTGATCAAAATATTTACGATAGACATCGTAAAGATCTCTTTTATCCCATTCTTTTCTATACTCTGCAAGGTCTATTCCAAAATCCCCTACCCAGTGAATGGAGCCGATTACGTAATCAAAAGAGTAATTTTCGATAAACTTATTCATTTCTTTATGCTTTCCTGGCGTGTAATCCATTTCGATAGACATCTTGACATCTATTCCATTGTTCCAGGCTTCATGAAAAACATTCACATAGTCTTTCATGTCATAGTACCGTCTCTCATTTACCCATGGATTCTGCAGGATGTCTGCTGTCTGGTAGAAATGATAGGCATGCTCGGAGACTCCAAAGCTTTCAATGCCTTTTTGTGCAGCAGCATCTGTAAATTTCCTTAAATATTCCAAGCTTAATGTGCCATTTTCAAGATGATTATGATAATCCGTCAGCATTTCTCCAACTCCCCCAAGTTTTCTACCATTATACTTTAAGGGAGTAAAGCGACGCAATCATAATCTACTCATTTTGGCGGATAATTAGCAATTGTCCAACATGAATAATATCTGTATCCAGTTTGTTGATTTCCTTGATTAATTCTGCTGAAGTTTGATAGTGATTTGCAATGGCTGTAAGAGTGTCACCTTTTTTCACGGCATATCTCTCATAGTTTTCTGCCCTAATTCTGAGCTTTTGGCCCGACACAATTTTATTTTGTTCAATTTTATTCAAATTCGCAATGGCTTTAACTGATAAATTATACATCCTTGCAATCTCCCAAAGCGTTTCGCCCTGTTGGACAATATGGACCGATTCTTCCCCCTGGCCTGGTTCAGGTGCAAGTATTTCGGCATTTTCAGTTGGGTGTTCCAGTATTCGAGTCTGCCCCGGTCCAAGCTGCGATAGTTGGGCTGATACCTCCTGTGCACTTTCTTCATTTAATGCAGCATACACAGGTTGTCCAATTTCTTCCTTCCCATAAGCTACAAAAGGATCGACCGCATTTTCTTTATCAACTGTCCATTCTCGTTTATGTATTTCAAAGTGGAGATGCACTCCGGAAGAGTCGCCGGTGTTCCCCATTGTTCCTATTTTCTCACCTTGATTAACTTGTTGCCCTTTTCCGGCCAAGCGCTCGTTCATATGTGCATAAACGGTTTCCGTTTGGTTGCTGTGCTTAATAAAAATAACATGTCCATAAGTTTGTGAATAATACGATTTTGATACAATTCCAGAGTCGACAGCATAAACTGGCGAACCGGATTCGGCAGCAATATCGATTCCCTTATGTTGGCCATGCCTTGTCCCAAATGTATCTGTAATTACACCATCTGCAGGCCACATCCAGTCCTTTGTAAGGTCTTCAACATTTAGCTCGGCAGCTTTAGAATGCTTCCCTCCGAGAAATAATAGACCAACACAAAGAGCCATTATTCCTGCAATAAAGAAACGTCTTATGTAATCCCTCATTCTTTTCCTCCTAAATTGTTAGCTTGAATCACTAGCTGAATTTTGAGCTATTAAAAAATCTTCGGCGGCTCTCTTTTTCACCCTATGACAGCTTGTACTTTTTTAGAACCGAAGTATATTTGGATATTGGTTCCAAAAGCACATTTGTTAGTATACTTCCTGCCTGAGGTTTTTTATGCAAAGTTCTGTTAAACTTGTCTGTTGATTTCCATTCCGAGAGCTCCCTATGACCCGCTTCTCCTGCAGAACTTTGAAAAAAAAGCTTCATCGGATAAACATTCGACGAAGGAAATGCGAATGTTTATCTGAGCATCTCATGCCATTTGTTCCACTCACCAGAATGCCAAACCATCCTCTCCAAAATTTGTTTTGCACAACAAAAAAACGGCCTCAATGGGCCGCCTCTTTAATTTGGCAATTCACGTTTATTTGCCGCCACCGGCACTTTTAATTCATTAGATAGGTCAAAGTTGCCAATCTTATCAACATCAGCATTTTCAAGCTTAACTGTTTCAAAGTTAAATTCCTTTGCAGTCAGCAGGATCGCTTCTATGGTATGGAGTGTTGGTTCATTATCAATAATTTCAGATTCACTTTCGAAGCGGATCAGAAGCTTCCGTTCCTGTATTTCTTCTGCTTCAAAATTGATATCTTCAGGAATGGATGCCTGCAAATTGTCTTCGCCACGGTTCTCTTTCATAGCCCTTAGAGCGTCTTTTATAGAATCGAACTTTTCCCTTAGAGGAACCATAAAGGGCTTAGATTCCGATCCATCCGGATACAGAAAATAATATATTAAGTTGCCAGTGCCTTTTTCCGGCACAAGGCTTTCTCTATATCCGAAATGGCTAAATTCAATGCCCTTTTGACCCTCTGTTGCAAGGTTAACCTTTTCTATTTCAAGATTATGCATAACATTTCCAAGAACCTTTTCAAGCAGCAGTTCAGTAGTAGAGGACATACTATAAGGATGGTCCTCAGGTACATCAACTGTTAATGTTCTATTTTCCTGGTCATAACTAAAATTTGCTTTTAGTGGATAATAGTCGGTTAATCCCCATTCCTCTTCAGTCAGCCTGCTCATGCTGTCTTCAAATAATTCAAATTTGGACTTTGCGGGATCCTCCTCAACCAGAACGCTGACCGGAACGATGTTTTGAGCAGTCTGATCCGGAATCGCATACGTCAGGACTTCTTTCCCGGTCAAATCTTCCTCATAAACAGCAGTAGGACTCGTATTAGCATCTAAAGATTTCAAGCTAATCTGATCATTTGATTCTGTTTCCGCATTATTTTTAGAAGCATCATCAAATTGTTCAGCTTTATCCTCCCCTATTTCTTCCTTTGCTTTTAATTCGGCTTCATCATCTTCGGCTTCAAAAAGATTATTTTCAGTGGCAATCTCTGCAGATGAAGAAGATTTATCAGCTTGGATTTCGACTGATTTATCGGCAGACTCCTGCCAATTTATAAGGCTTGGGGCAAGAATAAAAAATAGGAGCAAGGCAGCGGCGGCGGCAGCGGCAGGCAGGATCCATGTTTTTTGTTTTCGTTTTCCGATTTTCATCTCAATGCTTTGATAGATTTCTCTTGGATCACGGTTATCTTTTATTTTTGGCATCTGACTTAATAATTCTTCGATCTGCTCATCGCTCCACTTTGACTTCCTCATTATTCATCCCCTCCTTTACCATTATGTCTTCCATATATTTTTTCAAAACCTTTAATGCTCTATGCTGAGTTGTCTTAACTTTACTTTCAGTCCAGCCTAATGCCTGGGCAGTTTCAGTAATGGTAAGCTCATGAATGTATCTCATGACGATAACCAGCCGCTGGTCAACTGTGCACAAATCCAGGCATCGGTAGATCAGTTGAATTTCTTCCCTTTGCATGGCGATTTCTTCCGGCAGGGGGAGCTCATCCTTTACCTGCTGGGTAGACCAGTCAAATTTCTCCATAATCTTTTGCTTCCACCCTTTTTGTTTGCGGAAAGAATCGATGGCAACATTGCGGGCAATCGAAAAAAGCCATGTTTTTTCACTGCTTTTTCCTTCAAAACGTTCATATGATTTTAATACTCTTATATAGACTTCTTGGACCAGGTCCTCAGCCAGTTCCTTGTTTTTGACCATATAAAAAAGAAATTGAAAGACATCATGATGATATTTTTTATAAAGTTCATCAAAAACGGAGTCCATGGATTCCCCTCCCCGTTCAATTAAATAGTCGTTATCTCTCTAAAAAAAGTTACAATTTAACTATATTATTATTCATAAAAAAAAGGAAGGATAATTCGACATCTCCTTCCCCCAGAATTCTATTTACTTTCAGTTGATAAAATGTTCAGCAAATGTTTCCCGTGTATCAAGAACAATCGCCACATTTCTCGATTTTACCCTTCATTTCGAGGAATAAAAATAGAAAATGTCGTACCTTGTCCCAGCTTGCTTTGAACAGTGATATGGCCCTTGTGTGCCTCAATAATATTTTTGGCGATAGCCAATCCAAGTCCGGTTCCCGAGCGCCCTCTGGTCCTTGCTTTATCCGCTTTATAAAAACGTTCAAATACAAATGGCAGATCTTCTTCAGGTATGCCCGATCCTGAGTCTTTCACTTCAATAAACAATCCGCGCTCGTCGCTATGCTCCATTACTTTAACTTCGCCATTCTCTGGTGTATGGCGGATTGCATTATCGATCAGGTTTGTCATCACTTGCTCGATCCTGTCCGGATCAAAAGGTATAAACGTTTCCTTGCTCTCCAAGTCGAATTGAAGACTAATATCTTTATCTTTTGCAAGGCCTTGAAATTTACGGATGATCCTTTGCAGATATGCATTTACTTCTATTTCTTCCATTGTCAGTTGAATATGCCCCGCTTCCATTCTTGCCAGATCGAGAAGTTCATTTACAAGCCTTCCCATTCTTAAGGATTCGTCATAAATGACACTTGCCATTTCTTTTTTCTCTTCAACCGTTCCGGCAATATCATCTACGATTGCCTCACTATATCCCTGCATCATGGAAATTGGCGTTCTTAATTCATGTGAAACATTGGCAATGAAATCGTTGCGGAGTTTATCAAGTTTGCGTTCTTCTGTCATATCCCTGATTACAGCGACAGCGCCTCGTATAAACTTATTATTATATAAAGGGCTGACAATGATCACCCATGATCGGCCTTGAATGGAAATTTCACCGATCTGCTCTTTTTCGGTGTTAACTGCCAGTTGAAAAAGCTCCATTACTTTGGAAGGCACGGCCTCAGTATTTTTAACAGCCTCACCCTGCTCATAGAACCAGCTTTGTAAAAAGCGTTCGGCAGGAGGATTTGTTATAAGAATGGTACCATCCCTGTTAAACGTGATAACACCATCAGCCATACCGCTTAGAATACTTGCAAGCTGTTCTTTTTCCTGACTAAGGGCATTCATATTGAATTTCAGCTGCCTGCCCATTTGATTAAACGCGGTAGCTAATTCACCTATTTCATCATGTGTAAGAATTGGAACCTTTGTATCGAATTTCCCTCTTGCCACTTCAAAAGCAGCCTCTTTCATCTTTCTTAGCGGTGCGTTAATTCTTGTTGATAAGAAAAACGCAAAAATTGTTGTTAAGATGATTGCGACTCCTGCTGCAAGCAAAATAAATTTTGTTGTTGATCTTGTAGTTTCCTGCATAACCTCAATAGACTGGTAGATAAAAACAGCTCCATTGCTGTTACCGAGTTCAAGCGGGACACCTATAATCAAAATCCTGCTTTCATCATCAGCGCCTGCATCCGCATATTCTGGATTGACAGAGGATACTTTTTTGACCGTTTTATTTTTTGTAAGGACTTCTTTTAAGTCTTTCTCCTCTGTCAGATAAGACACCGGCAGCTTCAATGCGTCTGTATGGTTGGGAGAATAATAATATTCTGCCGGCGTATTAATAATGACCACTTTTGTAACATCATCAACAAGCTCCCAGGAAATTTCCAAACCAACATCCCGGTCATGCTCTTTCAAAATCCTGGTGATTTTGTGGGCTGTATTGGTCAGCCCTTTTTCCGTCTCATTTATATGGTAATTCTCAAAAAACTCCAAAAGCATCACAGTTAATATTAGCAATACGAAGGAAACCAATAAGAGGATTGTACCCCAAAGCTTACCTACTACACTCCGCCAAAGCATCATTCATTGATAACCTCGAACTTATAGCCCACGCCCCATACCGTCACAATCATTCTGGCAGCCTGTTCGGAAACTTTGTTTAGTTTTTCACGAAGGCGTTTCACGTGGGTATCTACTGTTCTTAAATCCCCAAAAAATTCATAGTGCCATACTTCTTTCAACAGCTGCTCACGATCAAAGACCTTATCTGGTGCCTTTGCAAGAAAGTAAAGCAATTCATATTCTTTTGGCGTTAAACTTACTTCTTTTCCATCAGCCAATACTCTGTGGGCATCATTATCAATTGTTAAATGCGGAAACACAATCACATCTTTGGCCGTGGTTTCTGTTTGAAGGTAAGTCGTTTTCGAAGATCTTCGCAATAATGCCTTTACTCGCAAAACAACTTCCCTTGGACTGAACGGTTTTACAATATAATCATCAGTTCCTACCTCAAAGCCCTGAACACGGTTTACCTCTTCACCTTTAGCGGTTAGCATGATAACAGGAGTAGCTTTTTTTTCTCTAAGATCCTTGCACACTTCAAGCCCGTCCTTGCCGGGCATCATTAAGTCAAGAAGAATGACATCATAATCGTTTGCCAACGCCTTTGATAAAGCCTGATTTCCATCCTCTGCTTCATCAATTGTGTAATTTTCCCGTTCAAGATACATTTTTAATAATCGGCGAATTCTTTCCTCATCATCCACTACTAAAATCTTTACTTCGTTTTCCATTTCACAAATCCCCCTAATGATTTAATATGCCTCATTTCTCATAGATTGTGTTCTGTTTATGAATGATGCCCGTTGATTTCCGCTGCGGGCACTTGCTTTCCGCGGGGAGCGATGCGAGCCTCCTCGGCTTCGCCTGTGGGGTCTCGCACTTCCCTCTCATCCCGCAGGACATTGAATAAACTTCCTTGAATAGACATCGCACGAAGAAAATGCGAATGCATTTTCGAGGATCAAGTGTCCTCCGCTACAATCAACTAAGTTGGTTAAAAATACGTTTGCCTTGAAAAAGCAACAAACTTAACGAAAACACCCTTTAATAAAGAAATAAATGAAGTTTTAAATAAAGCCTTCACTATTGTGAAGTGAAGGCTCATATTTTCCCATTATGATCCGGCATAGGAGTGCAGTCCCGCAATGACCAGGTTAACAGCAACAAGATTGAACATGATAATGACAAATCCTATTACAGCAAGCCAGGCTGACTTCTCGCCATGCCAGCCTTTAGAAAGGCGGAGATGCAGGTAAGCAGCATAGAAAAGGAACGTAATAAGCGCCCATACTTCCTTCGGATCCCATCCCCAAAAGCGTGTCCAGGCAATTTGTGCCCATATCATGGCAAAAATCAGTGCTCCGAGCGTAAATACCGGAAATCCGATCAGTACGGATCGATAGCCAATCTCATCAACTAAGTCTAGATTGATATTTTTCGCTAGAGGCTGCAGCGCTGCCCCAACCCGTTTGCGGAGTATCGCTCTTAACAGCAGGTATAGAATAATCCCTGAGGCAAGTGACCATATAACCGTATTCAATTTTTTAGCATTAATGATTGCTGGCATTTCCGCTAACGGTTCAAATTTCCCTTCTGTCAGCAGCTGTCCCTCATTGGGACCTGTTAAAGCGGGCATATGATATTCAAGAACTGCTTCCTGCCCGTTTTTATCAATCCAATTAAATTCTGCTTTATATCCCATACCTGCGAAAGTTGAGCTGACGATGACAAAGCCTAGTGTACAAACCAATCCGAACATAACTGCTTCAAGCCAGAATCTTTGTTTGCTCTGTTTAGTCTGATCAACTGATTTAACTAAATAGATGATTCCTGCTGCAAAGCTTACCGCCAAAATAGCTTGCCCGATGGCAGCAGTTGTGACGTGTATGTGAAGCCAGTCACTTTGCAAAGCCGGAATCAGCGGTGAAACTTCCCTTGGAAACATGCTTGCATACGCAATCATCAGCAATGCTACCGGAAGCGTAAAAACTCCCAAAATTGGTGTTCTATAAATTAGGTAAATAACAATAAATGCACCTACGAGCGACATTCCAAAAAACGTTGTAAATTCAAATAAGTTGCTGACTGGCGCGTGCCCGGCAGCAATCCATCTGGTTATAAAGTATCCCAGCTGTGAAATAAAGCCAATTATCGAAATCCATAGTCCCAGAGTTGCCCACCTGTTTGGCCCTTTTTTGGGGTTTTTCTTATCTTTAATGGAGCCAGCAAAAAAGACAGTAGCAATTAAATAGAGAATAAAAGCTGTATATAATAAATTGCTGCTTAAATTAACCACTCCGATTCCTCCTTAGCCTTTTTTCTCACTTTGTTTTTGCAGCTGGTCTTCAGGTTCATTAATCCCGGTTCCATCCAGAACTGCTTCAATTTCTCTTTTAAGTCCATGCCAGTTTTTATTTGTGTGGCCGGCTACCCACACCTCGCCATTAACACGGCGAAGCCAAATACGTCGATGGTTCCAGTAAGACCCCTGAGCAACACCTATCATGAAAATGGCCCCACCCAATGCGATAATCCATAAAGTTAAATCCTTCCGGACCGTCAAAGCCGACACATTCTTAGTATCTACTCCTTTAAATGCCATCTTGTATTCATTATCGCCAAATGGCTCAATTGTCTGCCTTATAGCCACAAAACTGATTTCACCATCAGGCTTATCAGGTGTATACATTTTAAAAACAAAAGCAGGATTATTAGGAATTCTTGACTTTGTAACCGGCTCCCCGTTTTCATCAAATTCAAAATCAGGAAAATAGCTGACAATTTCAGCTTTATAGCCATTACCAAGATCATATATATCCTTTGGATCATTTAAATCAATTGTTAAGTCGCCAAACTCTTCACCAGTCTGTTTATTGGTCAAGGCGAAAGACATTTTATTTAATTCATCAAGTTTGTAATCCACTTGGTATAATGCAAAGTTTTCAAACTTGAGAGGCTCATTTACCCTTATTTCAAAATCTTTCACTTTCTCGAGGTCTGCCTCTTCTCCTGCAACTGCATCCCCCTGTTTTTTATAAAGAGTGACATTCGACTGATAGTTTTTGGCTACCATTCCAGCTTTATCAATGGCTTCACCAAACACTTTATTATCCTTCTCTTTATCGTAGACTTCAAGAATGAATGCATCATTCTTCAGGTAGTATTCTCCATTGGTTTCCGGGATGACCTTTGTCTCACCTTCCCGAATCCATAAAATTTTATCTACATACATGCCGGGAACAAAACGCAGCATGCCGCCTATTAGAAATATGATAAGTCCAACATGGTTAACATATGGGCCCCATCTTGAAAAACGGCCTTTTTCAGCAAGAAGGTTTCCATCTTCTTCTCTTATTTTGTATTTCTTTTCTTTTAACTTATTTTTTGCAATTGAAAAAGCCTTGTCTGTTTCTTCAACTTCTGAAACTCCAAAAACCCTCTGGCGCTGCAGATAGCTTTCGTGCCTGCTGACCCGCTGCTTTTTCAAAGCCCTGTATAATGGGACAACCCTGTCAAGGCTGCATATTACAAGCGATATTCCAATGGAGGCAATCAAAATTAGATACCACCAGGAGCTGTATAAATTATGGAATCCTAGATCATAGTATAACTTGCCTATCCAGCCATACTGATCCTCGTAATATTCAGCTGCTGGCATGATTGGCGGGATATACATTTCCTGCGGCAGGATCGTGCCAAGTGCTGAAGCAATCAGCGTAATCACAATGAGCCAGACTCCGACTTTTACAGACGAGAAAAAATTCCAAATTTTATCAACGATCGTTTTATTATAGGTTTGCGAACGGCGGGCACTTCCTTCATACCGCATATCCAGAAGCTTTTTATCTTTATCTTTTTCTCCCAAAACCTTGCCGCAGGATTCACAAAGAACCGTTCCATGCGGATTTACATGGCCGCAGTCGCATTTTACTTCTTTCATATATAAAAACTCCCCGTAACTTATGGTTTAATCTGTTCCATATAGTCCTTAATCGTAGCTTCAGTCATCTCTCCTGTTATATACTTGATCACCTTTCCTTCTTTATCAATTAAAAAGGTAGCAGGAAGAGGATTAATTCCATACGCTGATTGAACCTGGCCTTCATCTATTACTATTGGGAACGACAGATTGTAACGGTCAGAAAATTTGTTTACAGCCAGTTCGGTTTCCCCTACATTGACTGCCAGCACCTGAACACCCTGGTCTTTAAATTGTTTATATTGGTTGTTCATATAAGGCATTTCTTTTTCACAAGGCTTGCACCATGTACCCCAGAAGTTTAGGAAAACCCCCTGCCCCTCATAATCTGACAGCCGATGTTTCTCCCCGTCCATATCTGTCAGAACAAAGTCAGGCGCTTTTTCACCGACAGCAACCTTTTGCACCTGATCTTTCGTAAAATTAGCGTATAAGGTATATGCCACTGCAGCACCAAGGACAAGCAGAATGACTGTTCTCATTACCAGACGCTGCTTTTTCATATATAAATCCCTCCCGAAGCCGACCCCTTAACGATTATATCAATCGGAAACGGAGTCTAAAAAAAATCAAATTTCTTCATTATTAACAATTTATCAGGTTACTATGTAGCAACTCAGGATCAAGAATAGCCTGCACAGCTGTTTATTATTATATCATTTTTCAACATGCCGACATTGTTAACAAATGAGCGTAACTGTGACACTTCTATGAATTTTTTAGAGCCAGCCAGCTATTTATCACTTTTTCTTCATCGCAAGTGCACGCAGCTGCTTCACCTCATGGGCTGTTAGTTCCCTTGCATCCCCAGCTGATAATCCCTGCAAAGTCAGGTATCCGTATCTTTCCCTTTTCAGCTTGAGAACAGGATGTCCTATCGCTTCAAACATCCTTCTTACCTGGCGGTTACGCCCTTCATGAATGCTAATCTCAATAATGGATGTTTGTTTTTTCTTATCCATTGATAAAAGCTTTGTCCTTGCAGGGGCTGTTTTTCCATCTTCCAGCACGATCCCTCTTTGGAGGTTCTTAATGCTCTCCCTGGAAGGAATTCCTTTTACCTTGGCAACATACACCTTCTCAATTTCATTGCTTGGATGCATTAACAGATTTGCAAACTCGCCATCATTTGTAAGAACCAGCAGGCCTGATGTATCATAATCCAGCCTTCCTACAGGATAAATTCTTTGTTTAATTCCTTCAAAGTAATCTGTGACAACTTTCCTTCCTTTATCATCGGATACCGCTGAAATCACGCCTCTTGGCTTATACAGGAGAAAGTAAACAGGCTCTTCCCTCTCTACAGGAATTCCATCGACTTCTATTCGATCTGACGGCGACACCTTTACTCCCAGCTCTTTGACTGTTTTTCCGTTTACCTTTACGCGTCCCTCAGCCATAAGCTCCTCAGCTTTTCTTCGTGAAGCAAACCCTGCATGGGCAATGACTTTTTGCAATCTTTCCATTTATGTCACCTCATAGATTTAATAACAGATTTTCATTCTTTTTTCACTCCTAATGAATTATGACACAATTCGCCATGTTTTCAAAGCAACCATGATCAAATAAAGTGAGTTCGCAGCAATCATGAATTAACCTGAAGCTCGGACATAAGCACAAAAACAAAAAAAGATACCTTCCAGCAGGTATCTTCTTTATAATATTGATTTATTAAGAACATATTAATTTCCGTAAAAGTGATGAAAACAAAAGAAGCTTATACACTTCCAAATACAAGCGTAACGACCATGATTGCAGCAATGATTCCGGCCAAATCGGCAAGCAGGCCAACCTTTAAAGCATCCCCCATTTTCTTGATTCCAACCGCCCCAAAATAAACGGTTAATACATAGAAGGTCGTATCCGTGCTTCCCTGCATGACGGAGGCAAGCCTGCCAACAAAAGAATCTGGCCCATGGACCGCTATTAAATCACTGGTCATCCCCAGGGCTGCGGTTCCAGAAATGGGGCGAATAATTGCCAAAGGCACGATATCTGGCGGTACTCCGATTGCCTCAAGTCCAGGCCTGATAAAATCCATAAAATATTCAAGTGCTCCTGAGGCTCTGAAAACCGAGATTGCTACAAGCATGCCGACGAGGAAAGGAATAATCGAAACCGCGATTTTGATGCCTTCCTTTCCCCCTTCTACGAAACTTTCATATGTAGGCACTCGTTTAAAAGTACCATATACTAATATAAAACCTATTAAAACTGGAATAAACCAGAGTGAAATAACCGATACGATCTCCATTTATACCTCATCCTTTACGGGTTCTTCGATAATAGAAATAACGGTCGATCATTATGGCCGCCAATGTAGAGCAAAAGGTAGCTACTAAAGTAGGTCCCACGATATCAGTAGGAGAGGCGGAGTCATAATTCATCCGGATCGCTATCACGGTTGTAGGTATTAAAGTGAGGCTGGAAGTATTGATAGCCAAAAAGGTAACCATTGAACGGCTCGCTTCATTCTTGCCCCCATTCAATTCTTTAAGCTCCTCCATGGCTTTTATACCGAGTGGTGTTGCAGCATTCCCCAAACCAAACATATTGGCCATCATATTGGAAAGTATATACCCCATTGCCGGATGGTCATTTGGAATTTCTGGAAAAAGTCTTATAACAATGGGCCTGAAAAGGGCAGCCAGCTTTTTTAGAAGTCCGGCATCGTCAGCGATCCTCATCATGCCAAGCCAAAAGACAAGGATGCTGATCAATCCGATACATAATGTGACCGCTTCTTTTGCACCGTTAAAGATCGCTTCGTTCACCTCATTCATGGTGCCATTAATCATTGCAAAAAGAATTCCAATAGCAGTCAGCATAACCCAAATAATATTAACCATTTTTTTTCACTCCGGCGATAGTGGTAAACAGGCTTCTAAAATAGTCTAATAGAGACTTATCTTCTTTTATTTTTTCTGTTTTATAATAGATAGGAAGTTTTTTTACAGGCTGGTTATCAAAATAGACAGTTGCCTGTCCGACAACTTCCGGTATCTCACGGCTGTCTTCCCACTCTTCCTTTGGTTTCTGCAACTTGAGGTCAATTTTAAAATGGTTTTTTTCTTCTTTTGTCACTGGGTAGCTGTATGCTTGTTTCAAATATACTTTATTCTTATAAAATTCTTGCTCTATTTCCTTAATAGACCCTTGAGGCAGAATCTCTACGACATCGTAATTTTTAAATGCCGTCTCATACATATTGATATGGTCGTTCCAATCATCAGGTCCGTTCAAGGTTACAGCTATCAGGTTCAAATTACCTTTCGAAGCAGTAGTAACAAGTGTTCTCTTTGCCCGTTTCGTATATCCTGTTTTTCCGCCGGTACAATACTCATATAATTCTGTCAGCAGTCTGTTTTTGTTTTTCCACACTCTGTCCCAGCTTTCATTCGGATTTGGAGCCCTATGCACTTCAGTACCAGCAATCTTTTGATACTTTTCATTTTTCATGGCATATCTTGTCAACAAGGCCATGTCATAGGCTGTTGAATAATGGTTTTCATGGTCATCCAGACCATGAGGATTAGCAAAATGAGTATTTTTCATCCCGATTTCTTCCGCTTTTTGATTCATCAAGAAACTAAAACCTTCAAGGCTGCCGCCAATATGCTCAGCAATGGCAACTGCGGAATCATTACCTGAACGAAGCATAAGTCCGTATACCAGGTCCTCAAGCTTTATTTTTTCACCTGGCTGCAAATAAATCGATGACCCTTCAGCTCTTACAGCCTGATCACTTACTTTAACCGTTTCATCCATCTTTCCGGATTCTATCGCCAGGATAGCGGTCATAATTTTTGTAATGCTTGCGATTCTTCTGACTTTATTTGCTTCCTTCTCATAAAGAATGCGTCCTGAATCCTGCTCCATTAATATAGCGCTTCGAGCACTCACTGAAACAGCAGCTTCTGCCTTCTGCGGAATATTCAAGATCATCAATGCGGCAACTAATATTAAGGCCATCAGCCTGTTTAAGATTTTCATTGTACAAAACCCCGTCTCCTTTATGGATGTCTATTTTCTCAGAAAAGCTCGGGAAACTCTTTGCGTGATAAAATGGCTGTTTGAGAAGGATGCCGATATGCTTTTCTTTTGTTTGTACAAGTTTATGCAGGACAAGTAGTGATATGACTATTAAGTAAAACTTGTCCTGATGCTATTGCAGCACAAATATGCTTGTCCTTTTTTTTGATAAACTTGCTTTTTTATTTACTCGCCTCATTACTTGTTTAAAAAACAACAAATATTGCGAAAACAGCCATAATAAAAAACGGGAAACAGCATTCTGTTTCCCGCTTACTTATTCAAAACGGCTTCCATTTCAGTTCTGATGCTTTCAGGAACCGGTTCTCAACATCCTTCCAGTTCACAACATTCCACCAGTTTTTCACATAATCGCCGCGATTGTTTTTGTATTGAAGATAATAAGCATGTTCCCATACATCCAAAACAAGCAATGGGATTGTATCCCATTGAGTCAGGAGCATATGCCTTTCTGACTGAAGAATTTCAAGCCTGCGGGCCCTTGGCGACCATACAAGAAGTGCCCAGCCTACACCTTCGACCTGTTTGGCTGCCTCTGAAAAATGAGTCTTGAACCGATCAAAGCTTCCAAAGTACTTAATGATCTCTTTCAATAATGCCCCTGATGGGTTCCCGCCTCCCTTTGGACTCATGTTATTCCAGAAAATCGTATGGAGGTAGTGTCCTGAACCATGAAATGCCAGTTCCCGGGACCAGTGTTTTACAAGACTGTAATCACCTTTATCCCTTGCAATTTGCAGCATATTTTCTGCTTTATTTAACCCGTCCACATAGGATTGATGATGCTTGTCATGATGAAGCTTCATAATTTCGCCTGAAATATGGGGTTCAAGCGCCTTATAATCATACGGCAGCGGCGGCAGGGTATGTTTACCGGCAGCGATATAAGGTTCGTTCATATAGACATTCCCAACCCTCTGCCTATTTGTAAAATAATTCTCCATGTCTGAATGCAGCCCATCCACCTGTTCCTGGATTTTTTCCAACTCTCGAATATCCAGGTGCCCTGTCATTCCTTCCATTATGTCCGTAAAACTATCCAGCCTCTGCCAAAGCTCATTATTTTTATCAACATGCTCCGATTCCAAAAAATCTCTCAACTCCTTGTTCCATTGTGACACTTCTTTGATGTAATCTTCCATTTTACTCATACGTTCCATCACTCACTTCCTTATTTCGTTCCCTTTCTATATGTATGAGCGCAAGTTTGTACGATTGCCTAGGAATATAGAGAAAGCTGCGAGGAGGTATTTTACTTGGGTTTTAGTTTAATCACCAAGAAATAAGTAAGATTCAGTTTTGGATTGCGCCTTTTTGAAATTTATTTGCCACGTTACAGTTTTACATTGTGTCGAGATTTATCCTATTGCGTCCGCAAACCGATTAACAGCTATTTCCGTTTACATGGCTGTCTCTAACAGGTAATATCTGATTCAAACATTCAATCCATAAAAAAAGAGGGTGTCCCAAAGGTATAGCTTTTTGGCACCCTCTTTTTTCCAAGATAATAGCTCTATAAAATTGGCCTGTTGATTTCCGCTCCAGGGACTCAGCGAACGCGGGCGGTCCGGGAGCCTCCTCGGTGCATTCGCACCTGCGGGGTCTCCCATTGACTCGCTTCTCCCGCAGGAGTCTCGCCCCTTCCACTCCAATCAACAGGGTGCAAAAACCAAGATCAGTTAATACATTAAGGTAAAAGAATAAGAAAATCGTCCTTTTTGGTATAATTAAGTCATCACAACCAACCGTACTAGAAAGGAACGATATTCTAAGGTATAAATCGTATAACACGAACCAATTAGCACTTCCAATGGGCATTCAAGGACTAATCCCCCAACAACGTCTTGTCCGTTTGATCGACTTCGCTGTGACAAAGATGAATTCCACAATCTTTACATCCCTTTACCCTGAAGCGGGATACCGTACCGAAATTAAAAAAATAGAGGTCAAGCCAGTCTTGGGGCATATTAAACACAATCGAAGATATATCCGCTTTTTCCCTAAGGGGCCAACCAAAAAACACCGAGGATTCTTATTTGTGTTGTACACAATTTGAAAAATTGGGATAGCCTTATACAAGACAAAATAGTCAAGAAATTGAGGAGAAAACTCCACTATACTAGTAGAAAATCTTCAAATTCCAACGAAAAATGTCCTCAGAATAAAAAACTGACTCAAAAGGGTCGTCACTTAACGACCTTTTGAGTCAGCCTCCTCTTAAACAATTATTTAGATTGAATCATTTTTGTGCGGTAATCTGTTTCGTAATACTCAAGCTCTTCTCTAATCCTTTGGAATTCCCCTTCCAATTGACGAAACAGAGCTTTTAGACTGTCCGGCACTTCCTCATGGAACTGGATGGAGTTTTTGCCAGTATACGCTGAACGGCTATTTTCGAACCATGCATCATTTTTAGGAGAGAAGAACTCTTCTATACATTGATGATAGATTCGGTATAAAGTTTTCTCGGCAGCACCTTTTTGGAAAGGGTCGCTTTTCGAAATAATATTGCAGGTATCGAGTCCTTCTTCACAAAAGACAAGCAGCTTTCTAACATGGGATAGGATACTCTTGTAATAATCCGCATTACCCTGTTTTTCTGCCTCTAAGTCCTTAATAGTTGTGTTATTTAAAAAGTCTTCAAAAACTTTAACGCTATTACCGAGGAAATTTTTCACATCTTCCATTTGTGATTTAACGATTGAATTTCCCAATTATTACACCCCCATATTTGTAGACTGGCTATTATTGCGGTTGAATAATAAATTCTAAAGGAGATCGCAGGTCATAGGATTTTTTATTCTCCAGCGCTTCAAAAATAGAGGGAAGCTTGGAAAAGTCAAGATCCTGAAAATAGGATGCAAAGTCAGCCTTTGAATTAATATAAATACGTTTGCGGTGCCGGAAACCCGGGTTTTTAAGTAAACATGAAAGTGCAACAATATCCTTGAATTCCACTTCTCTGGAACCCGCAGCAAAGACCGGGTCACTCCCATAAGGTGTAAATTCATTAGTGGATTCATCAAAGAAGCGGACATATAAAACATGAAAGGTCTTTTCCTGCCCATCTTCTTCAAACACAACTTCGCTTCGATTAAAAAAGTCTTCAGATGTGTTCGGCTTTTCTTTTTCAAGTTCGTATCCCCTGCAGTATTTAATCAGCAAGTAAAACCCTCCTAATTCCCTCGGTGGTTATACAATATATGTATGACAGCTATTTAGAAAAGAAAAGGGAAAAATTTAAGTTTATTTTACCATACTTCCATTGTAATGTGTCAGAAAACTCAAGAATCTATCTCCTGAAACTTTTCAAAAAATAGATCAGCTTCTTCCTGGAAAGAATCCTCTTCTTCACTTACCTTATCTGGAAGAGGCGGCAGTTCTTCAATACTCCTAAGCCCAAAATAATCAAGGAATTCCTTTGTCGTTCCATACAAGTAAGCACGTCCGGTACCTTCTGCCCTTCCGACTTCTTTGATTAGCGCTTTTGCAGCCAGTGTCTGGAGAGGCCTTTCCGTCTTAACTCCACGTATTTCTTCGATTTCTGTTCTTGTAATTGGCTGCCTATAGGCAATGATAGCCAGAGTTTCGAGTGCCGCCTGAGATAAGGTAGCAGCCGAGGGGGATTCCACAAGCTTCTTTAGGTAATTGGAGTACTCTTTTTTTGTAACAAGCTGAAATGTGCCCGCAAGCTCAACCACCATAATTCCGCGTGTGCTATTGTCTTTGTAATCATTCATTAAGTCATCCATGATTTCACGGGCCTGTATTTCTTCAACGTCAAGCACATGGGCAATTTGCTTTAAAGATAAGCCTTCATCACCCGCTGCAAACAGCAGGCTTTCTGCTATCCCCTTCCAATTAATAATCTCCATGTTTTTCTCCTCCTTCCATGGAAGCCACATAGATTTCTGAAAAATTCCGATCCTGTTCAACTTGTATTTCCCTGCGCTTGATTAACTCCAATACTGCCAGGAACGTTACAACGATATATTCTCTGTCAGATACCGGAAAAAGTTCATTAAAGCTTTTCCTGCCCTTCATGTTTTTTAGCTGCTCTACAATTTCGGACATCCGCTTTTCAATGGGAATCTCCTGCCGGGCAACTTTGGTAGTCAAAGGCCTCTGCAGCTTTTTTCTTCTTAATAACTTCTGTAAAGCTCCCAGCATATCATAAAGACTAACGTTCAATTCTGCTTTTTCTGGCTGAGCATCCTTTACAAAATCCGAAAGATCCGCTGGCGGTTTCGTAAACATTAGGCTTCTTTCCTGCTCGCGCTCTTTAAGTTCATCTGCCGCTTCTTTAAATTTCCGATATTCAATAAGCCGTTCAACTAATTCATCCCTTGGATCTTCTTCCATATCCATTCCGAATTCGTCTTCAAGTTCTTCCTCTTCATGCTTCGGCAGCAGCATTTTGCTTTTAATAGCCAGAAGCGTAGCAGCCATTACAAGGTATTCGCTCGCCACATCAAGCTGGAGTTCCTTCATTGTATGTATATATAAAAGATATTGCTCGGTAATTTCCGAGACCGGAATATCATAAATATCTATTTCCAGCCGGTTGATTAGATGAAGGAGCAAATCAAGCGGCCCCTCAAAAGCATCAATCTTTACATTATAATGATCATATTGCATAAAATTCCCACCAAATTTTTCTATAAAAATTAAATTTTTTTACATCCGATTCCCTGCAAACACGGTAAAAGACTATATCTAGTATAGATTATTCATTAGGGTTATCCAATAGAAAAATAACCCTATGGTCTAGATTGTTCTCCAATATCCTCAAAAAATAATGGATCCGCCCAAACACTCCGGCTAATGCCTACATAGGATGTATGGAATACAAAGATAACAGGAGGTATTTGATATGTCTAATGCTGGAATTGGCGATTGCTGGGGAACCGGATTTGCTTTGATTGTTGTATTGTTCATTTTATTGATCATTGTGGGAGCTTCCTGGTGCTTCTAAAAACATAAAAAAGTAGTTTATTTAGGCTGTTTTCGCTAAAAGATTGTTGTTTTTGCTTTTGAATTCAGACCGTTGATTTCAGCACGGGGCATTTGCTTTGCGCGGGGAGCGATGCGAGCCTCCTCGGCTTCGCCTGTGGGGTCTCGCAAGTTCCTCTCTTCCCGCAGGACATTGGAAAAGCATCCTTAAGTAAACACCTCGTCGTAAGAAGATGCGAATGCATTTTCGAGGAGTCAAATGCCCTTCCGCTACAATCAACTAAGTTATAAAAACTAAGTTTGCCTTCAAATAGCAACAAAATTTACGAAAACAGCAAAAAAGCCGTTATTAAAACTAGCTTAAAGCCCGGATGATTCCGGGTTTTTATTTTTCAGCATAGATCCCTCAGGCCTGTATGTTAAAATATAGATAGAATTTGCAGGGAGTGAAACTATGTATCCGGATGATTATATAAAGTTTCTGGTCCATTTTCATGGTGATCGAGATTATTTTGAATGTCATGAAGTACTGGAGGAATACTGGAAAAGCGTTGATAGAAATAACAAAACCTCCCACTGGGTCGGTCTTATCCTTATGGCAGTTTCCTTTTACCATCATCGCCGGGAAAATTTCCAGGGGGCAGAGCGTACCCTTAGGAAAGGAATCAGCATCTTGGAAAACCAGCCAGCTGAAATGACAAAGCTGGGGCTTGAGGCTGGTCAATTGATCGAGGGCTTAAAAAATAGACTGCAAGCAATTAAATCAGGCGGGAATTATACGAGCTTTAATTTACCTATTGAAGATCCGATTCTCCAAGCTAAATGCATAAAAGTGTGTACGGGACAAGGATTTAACTGGGGTGACAATAGCAACTTGGATGATGAAAACTTAGTTCACCGCCATAAAAAAAGGGACAGGAGCGAAGTACTTAAAGAGCGGTTTGAAGCACTGCATAAAAAACAAAAGAAATAGAGAAAAAGGCAGGAATAGTTTCTATTCGCTGCCTTTTTCCTTATTCTCATTCAAATCGCATTTATTCAGGAAGGATTTGGTTTCTTCTGTAGCTGTCAGGGTTTTCCCCGGATAAAGTTCATCCAATGCTTTTATCATCGTTTTGCCAATTCCCTGATGGCGGTGTGAAGGATTGACAGAGATATGCTGAATTTCCAAGTTACTGTCACTTGCAGTTACACCTACCAGCCCAATAATATCTTCGCCTTCTTTCCATAGAAACAACTGCCAATTTTCTTCCATTTCATATTGCTTCATCGTTTGCTGCAATCTTTTCAAATCTTTCTCATTTGGCATAAAAGATAAAAGACCCATTGCAATTTTTTCAAATGATTTTTTATATCGAATTAGCATATTAATCCCTCATTATTTGAATAAAAACATCATAAACTATTTTTCCCAATTTATTAACTTTGTAAACTTCCCTTACCATTATATGTACTCAGGCTGAAGATTGTTATCTTACGGATCAAACCGGCTGATTTATTACTTTCTCCTTATCTTGCCTTATCCCTGATCTGCACAATCTTTATACGATGAAAAACCAGTAAACCAGTCCCCAACCGAGACTTAGCACCAGCAATAAAATAAAAAGAAGCCAATTGCTTTTTTTCATAATTATTTACTGCCTCCACTTTACAATATCAAACCTATTTCTTTTTAAACTATCATTCATTTTACACTATTCTCTTTTATAATTCCATTCCGCTTGCTGAATTAGGAATATTGAGCTAATGTTTCGTTTAGGGACCTGTGCAACCTTTTCTATTTTTTATCGTCTATTAACAAGTAAAGCCATCATGTTTCCGTATGAAAAAGCAATGGCTTTAATATTTTACTCCGGGAGGAAACAAAATGAAATGGAATAAAATACTTGCCATATTTATGATGTCGCTGATACTTCTTATGCCACTACAGGCATTTGCTGACATGACTGAAGGTGACATGATCATCACTTTGGGAGAGAACTTGTCCGAAGAACAAAAAGATATGCTTCTCGCAGAGATGGAAGCTCCCAAAGATGCAACCATTATGACCGTTTCAAATGAAGAAGAACATAAATATCTGGGTAACTATATTTCCAAAGCACTAATCGGAACAAGGGCCATATCTTCTTCAGCGGTCACAATCGCAAAATCTGGCTCTGGACTCGAAGTAGAAACCAAGAATATTAACTGGGTAACGGATGAAATGTATATTAATGCGCTTATAACAGCAGGCGTAAAGGATGCGAAAATCTATATAACTGCTCCTGTTCCTGTTTCAGGTACCGCCGCTTTAACCGGAATCATCAAGGCTTATGAAGTTTCCGCAGAAAAAACCATTCCCGAAGATGTAAAGCAGGCTGCCAACGAAGAAATGGTTGAAACGGCCAAGCTTGGAGATTCGGTAGGCACGGAGAATGCAGCCGCTTTAATTGCAAAGATAAAAGAAGAGATAGCCAAAAATTCCCCTGAGACCGATGCAGAGCTAAGAACCATTATCGAAAATGCAGCAAAGGAACTCGGCATTACTTTAACAGAACAAGAGGTTTTAAGTTTAATAGATTTATTTAATAAGCTAAAAGAGCTGGATATCGACTGGAACCAGGTAGGCGATCAGCTTAATCAGGCAAAAGACAAAATCTCCAAGTACCTTGAAAGTGAAGAAGGCCAAGGATTCTTAGAAAGCCTAAAGCGTTTTTTCGTTAGCGCAATAGACGCTATTAAAGCCTTTTTCTCTTAATTGCACAGCCTCAAAAGTAAAGCTGCCTGGTCCCAGGCAGCTTAATTTTTTATTTTTTCATTGATCGGCAAATCCAATCGCAATATATCCTCGTACGTTTCCCTTTTGACAACCAGCTTCGCTTCGCCATTTTCAACAAATACTACAGGCGGCCTTGGAATACGGTTGTAATTGTTGGACATAGAATAGCCATAAGCACCGGTGCAAAAGACAGCCAAAATATCTTTATCTCCTGCCTTCGGAAGCGGCAAATCCCAGATGAGCATATCGCCTGATTCGCAGCATTTACCTGCAATCGAAACAGTCTCTTCCGGCTTCTCCATTACTCTGTTGGCCAAAACTGCTTCATACTTTGCCTGATATAGAGCCGGTCTGATATTGTCACTCATTCCGCCATCCACTGCCAAATAGTTTCTGACATTCGGAACTTCTTTGCGGGAACCAGTCTTGTATAGTGTAGTGCCTGCATCTCCAACAAGGGAACGGCCCGGTTCAATCCAAATCTCAGGCATCTTCATTGAATAATGCTCAGCCTGATTTTTAACTTCCCCAATAATTTCTTCAACATATTGAGCTGCAGGAATGGGATCATCATCCCCTGTATAGCGGATCCCGAAGCCTCCACCTAAGTTAAGCACTTGTGGTTCATAAGAGTAAACTTCTTTCCATTCATTCATCTTTTCAAAAATTTTCTTGGCCGCCAAAATAAATCCTGTTGTATCAAAGATCTGGGAGCCAATATGGCAATGAAGTCCAAGTGTTTCGATCCAGGCGGAATCCATAGCCTTTTTTAAAGCCTCTTCAGCCTGGCCGTTTTGAAGGTCAAATCCAAATTTGGAATCTTCCTGCCCTGTTAAAATATAGTCATGAGTATGGGCTTCAATTCCGGGTGTTACCCTTAAAAGGATCTTAGTCTTAATGGCAAGGGATTCACAAGTTTCCTGAAGTAGGTCCAGTTCATAAAAATTATCGACAACAATACAGCCGACGTTGAACTTAAGAGCCATTTCCAGTTCTTCCCTGCTCTTATTATTGCCGTGAAAATGGATCCTTTCAGGAGGAAAATCAGCTGCAAGAGCTGTGTATAATTCACCGCCTGAAACAACATCAAGGGATAGGCCCTCCTCATCAACCACCTGTACCATGGCTACAGTGGAAAAAGCTTTGCTCGCATATGCTACTTGAGCCGTAATTCCCAGCTTCTCAAAGGTCTGCTTAAACCCTCTTGCTCTTTCCCTTATTAGAGCTACATCATATACGTATAATGGCGTTCCAAATTGGCCGGCGAGTTCAACAGTGTCCATACCGCCTATCTCCAGATGCCCTTTGTCATTAACTTTCATGGTGCCGTGAAAAAACATGTTTCCCCCTCTTCCCTTTTAGCAAAGCACAGGACGCTTTTTATTCAGCAAGATTTTAGAAGAAGTGACTCCCTCTTTTAAAAATCAAGCTGCATTTGCCCCAGCTAACTCAATAAAAATTTATTAAAGAAATAGACAGTTTCTGCAAGAGACTGTCTATTCTGTTTCCTTTAACCCTTTATTCAATTAAAAACACTTTACCATATTTCGTGCATTTTCGCAATCGGCATTCCGCACATATCTTATTTCACGGCTGCTTATAACGGTTTTTTGTCTGAACGATGCTTGGCCGTATTTTTGAACCAGGCATTGATCGGCGAATCAAAATCTGTGTAAAGGCAACCGGGCTAAACGGAATAAACGGCCATAAATAAGGAGTATTCAAAGATTTAATGCTTGCCAGAATCAAGATGACCAGTGTTAACCCCACGACTAGTCCAGGTGTATGGAACAGGGCTACTGATACCAGAAGGCCCAGTCTCACTATTTTATTTGCAATGCTCAGCTCATAGCTTGGGGTCGCAAATGTCCCGATTGCCGCCAAAGCTACGTACAAAATAACTTCCGGCACAAACAAGCCAACATCAATTGCGATTTGCCCTATGAGTACCGCTGCAATTAGGCCCATTGCTGTCGAAAGCGGTGTCGGCGTATGAATAGCTGCAATTCTGAGGAATTCAATTCCAACATCAGCAAGGAACAATTGCACAATTACTGGTACATTTGTTTCTTCATTTGGGCCGACAAACGCAATTCTTTCCGGCAAGAGCGAAGGCTCCAAAACAAACAAAAACCATAACGGCAACAGTACGATAGATGCAAGCAATCCGAGAAAGCGAATCCAGCGGACAAACGTTCCAACTGCTGGGGATTGTCTATATTCCTCAGCATGCTGCAAATGATGAAAATAAGTGGTAGGTGTGATGATGACACTTGGTGAAGTATCTACAAATACAATGACATGCCCTTCGAGCAAATGGGCAGCTGCCACGTCAGCTCTTTCAGTATAGCGGACAAGCGGGAACGGGTTATAGCCCTGCTTTAACAAAAATTCTTCAACTGTTTTATCTGCCATTGTAATTCCATCAATTTCGATGGCTTTTATTTCTTTTCTGATAAGGTCGACCAAATCCTTATTGGCTACATCTTTAATATAACCTATAGCAACATCTGTTTTTCCACGCTCACCTACCCGCATAATTTCAAAACGGAGTCTTTCATCCCTTATTCTTCTTCTTGTTAACGCTGTATTTACAATAATATTTTCAACATATCCATCGCGTGAACCGCGTACAACTTTTTCAGTATCGGGTTCTTGCGGTGTCCTTCCTGGATAGCTTCGGACATCTACAACAAGACCTACTCCCGCTCCCTCTACAACCACTACAATAAGCCCTGATAGTACTTGGTCAACCAGCTCATCCATTGTTTTTATATGTTCAACCGACTGGTGCATAATTCGATTTTCAACTATTTCAAACAGTTTAGTTGAAAGCTTTTCATTATCGTTAATTTCAACAAGCCCTTCAACGATTTCAATAATAAACTGGGTATCAGTCAAGCCATTTATATAATAAAAATGGACATCTTTTCTTAAAACCTTTAGCTTGCGGACTCCTAAATCAAAACTATCCCCCAAGCCAACTCTGTCTTTCATATACCTTTCAATTTCTTTAACAGATTCAGGAATGGGCATTTTATCGTTCTTCTTGCTGTCAGACATCATATCCGCTCCTTTCCAAAACAAGTTCTACTGCCTTCCTGGTAATTGGTGAACCTTTATCGTAATGGTCCTTTTTCGACATTTTTCCAATATCGCCAATTCCCACAATAATCGGAACATCTAACTGATCAAGACAATATACAGTATCGCCATTGATGCGCCCGGCCTCCATCTCAGGAACACCAAACTTATCAACACCATATGGGGTGAGCTCCCCATTGCTATCAATACAAACATCAACTTTTGTCCATTCAGCCTGCCTCGTTTTCGAAGCTACCGCTATAACACCTAAAACATGGATATCTTTATGGCACGCCACATATTTCAGGGCATTCTCTCCTGCACCCTCCCCAATAAATCCGCTGTCATCAAACATGACTAGGACAGGGTCATGGGAGACTTTTTTTATAAGCTTAACGATTTGCTGGCCGGTTAAAACAGATGGATTTCCATGAGACAAGGACAAGCATCTGCCTCCGATTTCCTTTGCAACAAGCTCAACAGTTTTCCTTGCATAGTCGTCTCCATCAGTTATAAGAATGACGTGCCTCTGATCATCCATAATAGTTTTCCTTTCTGAATGAATATTGTTTAAACAAAACTCTGCAGCCAGCCTGTTCGGCAGTACATTATCTTATTTGTTAACAAAGTACACCCATTGAAATAGTGAGCCGATTACTTTTCCAAATACAAACGCCATCAGTAATATGGCAATTTTTCCATCAACTCCGATTCTTTTCGCAAGGATTGGAAAAACGTTCAACACCTCAGTTAGGGCGGCTGCAAGCATTCCTACGAATACACCTGCTGCCAGTCCTAGCGGAACCAAAAGATATGGTGTAAAAAACAAAACCGGATTCCAAAGGGACGCCAATGCTCCTGCCAATGCACCTAAAACGACTGCAGCTTCGTAATGGTGAATCATTTTCATCGTTTTAGTCAGTTGAGTGAGTCTTGGTATGATTCCCAAAACCGCCAAAAATGCAACGAAACCTGAGCCAACCGCCAATCCTCCCGCCAATCCAATGATCATCACCAAAACAACATTAATTGTCATCAATGTGCTTCATACTCTCCTTGTTCTCATGTAAAGCAACATAATTATCTAGGTCAAGCTGATAATTAAACATTTCCACTTCCAAAGGGCTTGGTTCTTCATTAAGCCGTTTTTTAAAGACATGATTGAAAAAAATAATCATCCCCAGGCCCAGTCCTATTGAATATGGGATTTGAAAGATGAGCGGCTTGGTATCCACTTCTCCTGTTATAATGGTGTAAATTCTTAGCTGGACAGCTTGCATGCTGACGTCTTCATGGAAATTCATAATGGCCAGTGCAGCCCCAATAAATAGCAGGGCCCAAACCAACAGGAAAAGCGGAAGAGAAACCTTTCGCTTCTTTGTGACAACCTCGACAATTGCCTGAGCCGGCCCTATAGACTGGACTTCCAGGTTCGGAAATGAATTAGTTATAGCGCGGATCACTTTCATAACGTCAATAACGATTATGTTCCGGTCATTGTCCGTTACCCGATACAAAGCAAGTTTGCATAGCGGTTCATAAATATCCTCATCTGCAATGACTTGAGCGATATCCTTGAGAAGTATAATCTCATCCGGCCGAACTTGCAGGCGATGCCGCAAGCGAATATAAACCGTTTTTTCCATTACGCTCACTTCCCACACAGTGATTTCCTCGTATATTTAGTATGAGTTACATATATTTACTTCATGAAGACCAATAATTGGCTGTATTAAGAGGAACTGGTTTTTGAGGCTTTGCAGGAAGGTTTAGAGGACTTTTTAGGAAAAAAGCCTTTATTTTTTATAGTTAGCTGTACAGCAAAAAATCATTCTAAGCATGTTGCTTACAAACTAGTTTTGATTACTGAGTTGATTGGAGTGGAAGGNNTCCCCGCGGGTTCGCTGCGTGACTGGAGCGGAAATCAACGGGCAAGCTTTAGAGTCCAAAACAACAAATTATTTGAAAAGAGCCTTTAGAAGAAGAGCCTAAAATTTGCGAAAACAGCCAAAATAAAAGACCGAATGGATTTTACAAATCCATCCGGTCTTTCATTTGCTGCAATATCTTTTTTTCGAGCCGTGAAACCTGAACTTGGGAAATGCCAAGCCTGACTGCTACTTCAGACTGTGTCTGGTCTTTATAATAGCGTAAATAGACAATCAATCTTTCCCGCTCGTCCAATTCACGTATCGCTTCCTTCAGAGCAATCTTATCAAACCATTTGCCTTCATTGCCATCGTCAATTTGGTCCAGGAGGGTAATTGGGTCTCCGTCATTTTCATACACCGTTTCGTGAATGGATGAAGGGATCCGGCTTGCTTCCTGTGCCAGAATGATATCTTCAGGGGAAATCTCAAGATGCTCGGAAAGCTCAGTCACAGTTGGAATACGGCCAAGTGTTTTTGAAAGTTCATCCTTAGCCTTCCTGATTTTGTTGCCCATTTCCTTTAAAGAACGGCTCACCTTAACGGTTCCATCATCACGGATAAACCTTTGGATTTCTCCGATGATCATAGGGACTGCATAGGTTGAAAACTTTACGTCATAACTGAGATCAAATTTATCAACTGATTTTAATAAGCCAATACAGCCGATTTGGAAGAGATCGTCGGGTTCATAGCCTCTGTTTAAGAATCTCTGGACAACCGACCAGACAAGGCGCATATTTTTCTGGACAATCCGATCCCTCGCACCCTGATCCCCGCTTTGGCTTTGCTTTATAAGCTCCTTGACTTCATGGTCCTTTAAATAAGTTTGGCCCTTATCTGTTTTAACCTCCACATCCATAGCAAGACTCCCTTAATTGCATAGCATTTTACTATTTGATAAATGCTTCCTTAATCGGATCTCTGTGCCTATTCCCGGTTGCGAATTGATTTCAATTTCATCCATGAAATTTTCCATAATTGTAAAGCCCATACCTGACCTTTCTAATTCAGGCTTTGTCGTAAACAGCGGCTGCCGGGCTTCCTCCACATCCATAATTCCAAGCCCTTTATCCTTGATAGTCATATCAATGAAACCATCTTCAATTAGAACAGAAATATAAACAACTCCATTTGGATCATTTTCATAACCGTGGATAATAGAGTTTGTTACAGCTTCAGATACGACTGTTTTGATTTCTGTTAATTCATCCATTGTTGGATCCAGCTGGGCAATAAATGCGGCAACTGTCACACGGGCAAAGGATTCATTTTGACTTAATGCACTGAATTCTAAATTCATAACATTTTTCATAGGTCAGGCAACCCCCAATCTTTGCAAAGCATTTTCCTCGGTCGGCTCTAAACGGATAATCTTAAATAAGCCTGACATATCAAAAAGTCTTTGTACTGCAGGGGAAATCGCACATACAACCATTTCGCCATGTTTTTGCTTGATTTGCTTGTACCTGCCCAAAATAACGCCCAATCCCGAACTATCCATAAAAGAAAGATGTTCAAGGTTTAAAATAATATGATGGATATCATGATCTTCAATTGCTCTCGTCGCCTGTTCCCGCAGTTCATCTGCTGAATGATGGTCCAGCTCTCCACTTAGACGAATACATAAAACATCATGCTTTACTTCCAAATTAATGTTAAGACTCACTACTATAGCCTCCTTATCTGGTATCCTGCACTGAAAAAGCACATATTCCTTGCTTTTCGCTTTTTCCTGCCTGATAGACTGAACCAGAATCAGAAAAAATTCCGGTCTCCGCCCTTATAGTGAGTCAATTTCGATGCCTAACGTTTTATTTCCTTCCTGAAGACAAAACTAGTGTATATTCGCTAAAAATTGTTGTCATATGGTATCTTTTCGACAAGTTCTCAAAAAGGTACCCGCCTTAACTATTCAGTTTTTGTTAACATGCCCATCGAGCGTTTGAATAGTGTCCACCAGCCTGCCTCCTTGTTGTCTTCCTTAGCAACAAGCGGGCTTTCCACCAATGTCTTGCCGTTCTTTTTCAAGGTTAAAGTGCCTATCTTATCGCCTTTTTGAATAGGCGCTTTAATATTTTTATCCAAGGTTACTTTTTGCTCAATATCCTCTATACCTTCGCCCTTTTTCGTTAATAGGGAAATCGGCTCGCTAGTCAGAGCTTCAACCTGTTTCTTCTCGCCTTTACTTACAGATACTTTTCCCAGGGCGTGATTTCTCTCGTACATCGGATGTGTCTTATATTGGCTGAAAGCATAGTCCAGCATCTTTGTAACTTGAGCATTGCGTTCCTTTGAGGTTGGAGCGCCGAATACCACTGTGATGACCCGCATTCCCTCTTTCTGCGCGGTCGCTGTAAGACAGTATTTTGCCTCCGATGTAAAACCTGTTTTCAGCCCGTCTACTCCCGGATAAAAGCGGACAAGTCTATTTGTATTGACAAGCCAGAACTTTTTATCTGAATCCTCACGCAGATAAGCTTCATATGTGCCAGTGAACTTTGTAATATCTTCATATTTTAGAAGCTCTTTAGCCATCATGGCCATATCATAGGCTGTACTGTAATGATCTTCTGCCGGAAGGCCTGTAGGATTCTGAAACTTCGTATTCTTAAGACCCAATTCCTTCGCCTTCTTATTCATCATTTCCACAAAAGCTTCTTCTGAGCCAGCAATTCGCTCAGCCATGGCCACTGATGCATCATTGCCTGAACCAATTGCAATCCCCTGGAGCATCTGCTTGGTGGTCATTTCTTCACCAGGTTCAAGAAATATTTGCGAACCGCCCATTGATGCAGCATACTCGCTTGTTCGGATTTTCTCATCCCATGAGAGTTTACCTTCATCTATGGCTTCCATGATTAACAGCATTGTCATCACTTTTGTCATGCTGGCAGGAGGCAGCTGTTCCCCGCTGTTTTTTTCATATAAAATCGACCCGGTATCGCGTTCGATTAGTATTGCGGACTTCACATTATCCGCCAGATCTGCACCACTTTCCCTTGCAAATCCTGAAGGAACAAAGATTGTTGCCAATAAAAATGTTATTAACATTAATGAGACGATTCGATTCATCACATAAAACCTCCATTCTTTATAGCCTCCATTTTTTCCATTTAAAGAAAATTTATACAGCCTTAGGAGTCCAAAAAGAAAATAAAGAAAAATCATTCGCAGGTCATTTTGAGGATTGGAAATCAGAGGGATGTTAGGGGGACTAATTACTAAATTCTTTTATATGGTTAATTCATACTGATGCAATGCCTTTTTCAAGAAACTTTTGGATTTTACTTCAGTCCCGGTTGCCTTGCAGCTTTAGTAGCCAAAAGAGAAATTTGCATACAGAAAAAGCCGCCAGGCACAAGTTCTGGCGGCTTTCCTTTACTTGATTATTGAGTAATTTCTTCATGAATTAGTACAGGAGCCGGTACTTTTCCACTTGAAATTGTAATGTTTTCATAAAGCATGTTTCTTACTTCTTCTATATTTTCGAAGTTGCTGTAAATTGTAACAAGAGATTCGCCCTTGTTTACCTGGTCACCAATTTTCTTTCTTAAAACAAGGCCTACAGCTAGATCAATTTCTGATTCTTTTGTAGCTCTTCCCGCTCCCAAAAGCATCGCAGCAGTTCCAATTTCGTCCGCTACAATTTCAGATACATAGCCATCTTCTTTGGCTTCCAGTTCAAATGTATATTTTGACTGCGGCAATCTTTGGGGATCATCCACAACAGATGCATCTCCGCCCTGAGAATTAAGGAATATTTTAAAAGTTTCTAACGCAGATCCATCTTTCATTGCATTTTCAAGCTTTTCACGTGCTTCTTTTAGAGAATCCGCTTTTTTCGCAAGGAAAACCATATGGCTGCCTAAGGTCAGGCAAAGCTCTGTCAAATCTTCAGGCCCCTCACCTTTAAGTGTATCAATCGCTTCCTTTACTTCGAGAGCGTTGCCAATCGCAAATCCTAACGGCTGGCTCATGTCGGATATAACTGCCATTGTGTTTCTCCCCACATTGTTCCCAATCCGCACCATTGCCTTTGCCAGTTCCCTGGAATCTTCGAGCGTTTTCATAAATGCGCCGGCGCCTGTTTTAACATCAAGTACAATGGCATCAGCACCTGCTGCAATTTTTTTGCTCATAATCGAGCTGGCAATTAGAGGTATACTATCCACTGTCGCTGTTACATCACGCAGTGCATAAAGCTTTTTGTCTGCAGGAGTCAAATTTCCGCTCTGACCAATGACAGCAATCTTATTCTGGTTGACAAGCTTAATAAATTCATCATTCTCGATTTCCACATGGAAACCTTCAACAGATTCAAGTTTATCGATTGTTCCGCCAGTATGGCCAAGTCCGCGGCCAGACATTTTCGCAACGGGGACTCCGACTGCGGCTACAAGTGGACCAAGTACTAATGTGGTTGTATCGCCAACTCCGCCAGTGGAGTGCTTATCCACTTTAATTCCCTCTATTTTTGATAAATCGATCTGGTCCCCTGACTCTACCATAGCCATTGTCAGATCCGCTCTTTCATTTTCAGTCATTCCCTGAAAAAATATGGCCATTGTCAAGGCACTTACTTGGTAATCCGGAATTGATCCGTCTGTATATCCTTTAATGACGAATTGAATTTCTTCTGTCGATAACTCTTGTCCGTCCCTTTTCTTCTCAATAACATCGACCATTCTCATAACTAAACACCACAGCTTTCATTTAATATCTGTTTTTACACACCAAGTTCTTTTACTATTGCTTTTACATAACGAAGGAAATCTGCTTTAACTTTTTCAGTTGTTTCAATTACTTCTTCATGATTCAACGGCTGGTCAAGAATGCCGGCTGCCATATTTGAAATACAGGAGATTCCGAGTACTTCCATTCCTGAATGGCGTGCGACTATGACTTCCGGGACAGTTGACATCCCAACCGCATCCCCTCCCATTGTTCTAAGCATTCGTACCTCTGCAGGAGTTTCATAGGTTGGGCCAGTATTCCCAACATACACACCCTCCTGGATGTTAAGGTTAAGAGAATCTGCAATTCCTCTGGCAAGCTTTCTTAGCTCTTTGGAATATGCTGTAGACATATCAGGGAAACGCGGCCCCATACGTGAATCATTAGGCCCGATTAGCGGATTGCTGCCCATATTATTGATATGGTCCGAGATTAGCATTAAATCACCAGGTGAAAAACTTTCATTTACTCCACCTGCTGCGTTAGTTACAATCAGTGTACTAACGCCCATTTCATTCATTACACGGACAGGGAAAGTAACCTTGTCAAATGTATAGCCCTCATAATAATGGAATCGTCCTTGCATGGCTACCACTTCAATTCCATTTAAACGCCCGAACACAAGCTGGCCTGCATGCCCTTCAACTGTGGATACCGGAAAATCCGGTATATCGTTATATGGGATCTTAACTGAGTCTTCAATTTCATCTGCAAGTACTCCAAGCCCTGACCCTAAAATAAGTCCAATTCTTGGCTGGCTGGAATATTTGTCTTTAAGAAACTGGGCTGCATTTTGAATTTTACTATAATCCATCATCGATTCTCCTCGTCTGCTTTTTTTCCATTACTTTAATAGGTTCAAGAAACTTTTTCCATATTCTGGATTTTCCACATTAAAGTTTTCGGCAATTGTTGCCCCTATATCGGCAAATGTTTCGCTGATCGGAAGCTCTTTGCCTTCTTCCATGTCCTTTGCATATACAAGCAGCGGTACATATTCCCTTGTATGGTCTGTTCCATGGTGGACCGGATCATTTCCATGGTCTGCTGTAATCATCAATAAATCACCTTCCTGCATCTTTGCAAATACTTCAGGAAGACGGGCATCATACTCTTCCAGGGCTTTTCCGTAGCCCTCCGGATTGCGTCTATGCCCGAATAAAGCATCAAAATCAACCAGATTTAAGAAGCTCAAACCGGTAAATTCCTTATCGAACGTTTCGATTATCTTATCCATGCCATCCATATTTGATGTCGTGCGGATTGCCTCGGTTACACCTTCGCCATCATAAATATCTGAAATCTTGCCAATTGCAACTACATCCAACCCGCTATCAGCCATTTCATTCATAACTGTACGATCAAACGGCTTTAACGCGTAATCATGGCGATTGGAGGTTCTTTGGAAATTGCCTGGCTCTCCAACGAAAGGCCTTGCAATGACACGGCCTACCATATATTTTTCATCCAATGTCAGTTCACGGGCAATTTTGCATATCTTATACTGTTCTTCAATTGGAATAATCTCTTCATGAGCAGCAATTTGCAGAACTGAATCAGCAGAGGTATATACAATCAATGCCCCTGTTTTCATGTGCTCTTCTCCAAGCTCAACCAGAATTTCTGTTCCGCTTGCAGGTTTATTGCCAATTATCTTTCTGCCTGTACGGGATTCAAGCTCGGAAATCAGTTCCGGAGGGAACCCGTCTGGAAACACTCTGAATGGAGTCTGGATATTCAAGCCCATAATCTCCCAGTGTCCAGTCATTGTGTCTTTTCCATTGGAAGCCTCCTGCATTTTCGTATAAAAAGCCATTGGCTTATCGGCTTTTTTGATTCCCTTGATTTCCCGGATATTACTTAAGCCGAGCTTTCCCATGTTTGGCATATTTAAGCCATTCATTCTTTCTGCAATATGTCCAAGTGTATCGGCGCCTTTATCGCCGAATTTCTCGGCATCAGGCGCTTCCCCGATTCCAACTGAATCCATAACAATTAAAAATACGCGTTTATATGTATATTTGGACATCTAAAAACCTCCTAATTTTTTGAATACGGTTACAAAAAATCATATTCGTATAGTACCCTTTTTAGGTGCATTTAACACAGATTCCCTTGTTGTAATAAGTCTGTTCTACCAGTTCATTTACAGAAAGAGAATCCAGATTAGCACTTTTATTCGTCAGAAGTCTGACATCTATATTTTACATAATATACAGGTAATAAAACAAGAAAAAGCTGCCGTTTTTCGTGGCAGCTTTATGACATTTTACTTTTAGGCGTTTATTCTGTTCAAACTACCACTTTAAGCTCGTGGATGAAACTGGCTGTAAACATCCTTGAGCCGTGTTTTCGTTACATGTGTATAAATTTGAGTGGTAGAAATATCAGCATGTCCAAGCATCTCCTGGACTGCACGCAAATCGGCCCCGTTTTCAAGCAGATGTGTTGCAAATGAATGCCGCAATGTATGTGGAGTCAAGTCTTTTTCAATGCCTGCCTCCTGGGCAAGCCGCTTTAGGATCTTCCAAAAGCCCTGCCTTGAAAGGCGTTTACCATGATGGTTCAAGAATAACGCTTCGTCTTTATGCCTTTTGGAAACAAATTTTTCTCTTCCCTCATTTAGATACCTTTCAAGGGCTTCCGTTGCTGTTTTGCCGATCGGCACAATCCGCTCCTTATTGCCTTTGCCGATACATCTTACAAATCCCATTGTTAAATGAACATCTCCTATATCCAGGCCGATCAGCTCGCTGACACGAATCCCGGTGGCATATAACAGCTCAAGCATTGCTTTATCCCGCAAGCCATAATGGTCCTTTATCTCAGGAAATTCCAATAAAGTTTCAACCTCTTCCATATTTAGCACTTTTGGAAGCGACCGTTCCATTTGCGGCGATTCTAGATGGACGGAAGGATCATGGCCCACTGCTTTTTCACGCAGCAGGAATTGATGGAAGGCTCTTACCGAGGCTATGTGCCGGGCCAATGTTTTCGAAGATTTCCCCTGCTTTTTTAAAAAGCCAAGGAAATGGACAATCTGCACACGCTGTACATTCTCAAGGTTCGACAAGTTCTCTTCGGCCTTGAGATATTTCAAATAACTTTTTAAATCTCTCTCATAAGAAACAATCGTGTTCTTTGCAAGCCCTTTTTCTACAATTAAATAATGAATAAAATCTTTTAACTGATCGTTCATATAATTGCATTACTCCCCATTTAAGTAGAAAAGAATTAACCGGTCCAGCCAGCTTGCACCTTGGTCCGTTCCGCTGGCCGAAACTTTAACAGCCGCTCCCTTTGGTTCGTCATAGCGGTGATAATCCTGGTATTCTTCGTTTAACCACATGATACCATAATAAAAAAGGATTGTGCATCCGGTAAAAAGGACAAACACTTTAATTGTTTGAAAAGCCAAACTAAGCCAGGATTTCATTCTTTTATCCCCCAAAAACACATAATTGTAAGAAAAGCTAAAACTCCACTTTCCTATCATTTAATAAAAGGTATGCCATTTTGGACAAGAATTATACCTGTTTCTGAATAATTGCTCTTTGCGCTGGGGATACTGCATTCGCGCTACTGCATGAGGAAATAAAGATGCAATAAAAAAAACCTTCTCTTAAATGAAAGAAAAGGTTTAGTTTGCATCTGTTTCGTTATCTGTCTTTTTATCCTGGCAGCGGTAGCAGATGCCATGAAAAGTAAGGCGGTGATCCTTTATTTTAAAGTTCCAGCGGCGCTCAACCACTTCCTCTACATCCTCCAGCAAGTCTTCCTGAATTTCATCAACAGCTCCACATTCAATACATACTAAGTGATGATGGAAATGGGCTGCCCCTTCCTGGCGCAGGTCATAGCGGGAAACTCCATCACCAAAGTTAATTTTATCAACAATTTTTAGTTCAGTTAGCAATTCAAGTGTTCTATAAACAGTTGCCAAGCCTATCTCAGGCGATTTCTCTTTAACAAGGAGGTAGACATCTTCCGCACTTAAATGATCCTCTTCGTGTTCTAACAAGACGCGAACTGTTGCTTCTCGCTGTGGTGTTAGTTTATAGCTGGATGAATGCAACTGTTTTTTTATTCTCTCAATTCTGCTTTCCATACCGAAAGTCCCTCCCTCGCCACTAACATTCTCATTATAACAGAAATGCTTTCTGATTCAAAATAAAATTATTATAAATAACATTAAATAATTAATATTATTTAATAACTATTATAAATTATTAGGCTGCGGATTAAAACCTTTTTATCTATACCCTAACTTGTATCTTATTATCCTTGTATTTGCACAAAGCAAAAAAAGGCAGGTTACATTGTCCTGCCTTTCTTCTATATTTATTAAGGCTCTTTTCTCATAGATTGTTGTTTATGAATTCTGCCCGTTGATTTCAGCACGGGGCACTTGCTTTCCGCGGGGAGGGTTGCGAGCCTCCTCGGCTTCGCCTGCGGGGTCTCGCACTTCCCTTACTTCCCGCAGGACATTGAATAAACACCCTTGAGTAAACATCGCACGAAGAGAATGCGGATGCATTTTCGAGGATCAAGTGCCCTCCGCTACAATCAACTCAGTTGTCCAAATACGTTTGCCTTCAAAAAGCAACAAACTTTACGAAAACAGCCTTATTAATAAATCAGGATTGAATGGAGTTTACTACAGACTTCATTAAAACAGGTGATATAAAAGCCTCGACTCCAGCTGCGGCTATAAGAAACAGAATCGCTACAGCAAAGGTAATCATATATCGCCCGAATAGCGGCATGATCGGCTGGCCCACTTTTTTCATAAATTGTCTGCGAATCATTTTAAGTGAAAAGGAAACTGCGAGAGTCGCTGCCAGAATAAAAACCGGGATAATGATCAGATTTTGCGGAAGGACCGATACAAATGAAAGCAAAAATCCTTCCCATCCCATTTTGTTAACCAAAAAACCAACTGTAAATCCAACCACCATCCCTTTCATAAATAAAAGAATCAGGATGACAGGAAGTCCAATAATGGAGATTCCCAAAATCCACATCAAGCCTATAAATTTCGTATTATGGAAAAAACTCTGTTTGAATAAATCTTTTGCTGCTCCCACTTGCCCATCAGATACTTGGCCAAAAAACTGAGACAGATAATAAAATAAATCCTCTTTTTGCGTGAAGCTTAAGCTATTAACAACTATTGCTCCAAAAATCACACCCATCAGGAATAAAACAATGACAAACAAGTAAATTGAGGAATGTTCGCGAAAGTGGGCTGCGGCGACGTTCTGGTACATTTTTTTCTTCATTGCTCTTCCTCCTAAGACAAAACAAAATTTGATTATTAAATTGTATGCTTGTCCCCGGTTTGTATGACAGAAGAAGTATATAAGAAGATAAAATCTTGATCATTCCAATTTTTTTCGTTATAATTTTCAAAATTATTTAACTATATGGAGCTGATCGAGTGAAGGCCATTTTAACTGAATTTCCAGAGAAAATCGAAACTGAAAGGCTTTATCTGCGGCCTGCCTTGCCGGGAGATGGGAAAGTAGTCCATGATGCCATAATGGCATCTGTTAAGGAGCTGAAACAATGGCTTCCTTTTGCCCGGAACGAACAATCAATGGAGGAAGTAGAGGCTGGGATCCGAATGTCTTACGCCAAGTTTATTTCAAGAGAAGATTTCCGAATCCATATTTATAAGAAGGAGGACAACATTTTTGTCGGCTCTACGGGCCTGCATCGAATTGATTGGGATGTCCGAAAATTTGAAATAGGATATTGGGGTGATTCGAGATATCAGAAAAACGGCTATATAACAGAAGCAGCTGAACGCTTAACGAAGTTTGCCTTTGAGCACTTTCAGGCTAACAGAGTAGAAATCAGATGCGATCCAAGAAATATAAACAGCAGCAAGATTCCTGAAAGGCTGGGATACAAACTGGAAGGGATACTGGCTAATGACAGTTTAAGTGCGGATGGCCAAGAGCTTCGGGATACATGTGTTTATGCCAAGGTAAGCAAGGCAGCCAGCACCTAATATAAAGCTTCTGTTATACTTACCTGTGATTTCCGCTCCAATCAACAGGTTGCCACAAATCAAAAAGCCTGCTCATATTGAACAGGCTTTTTAGCTATCTCCTATTTTCCCGTACTTTCCTCCGCCCCCTGCTTTGAGGTTTAACTTCCCTTCACGTGCTTTGCCAATAAGGCGGGCGGTTTTGTCAGGGATCACGCGGCTTAATTCAGATAATGGAACATGATGGAGAATAGCCATTTCTGTCCCAAAATGGTTTAACAGTTTCTCCAGCATTTTCGGGCCCAAACCAGGAATAAAATCGAGTGGCACCTGATGAATATAGGGAGGGCGATCCATAGAAGACTCTCCAGCTGTTTTTAATTCTGAAATTCGATCGGCTACTCCTTTGATGAACTTGGGATGATTGCATTGCTTGCACACACCCTTGTCTGCATCAAAAGGAGTAAAGCATTCTGAACAAACGGTTTGATGATATTTACCAAGCAAGGGATCAAGGCCATAATTGGCTGTAACTTTGCGGTTGTCTGCACCTGCCAAAGCCTTCCTAAGCTCCTCAAAGGTCGGTTCCTCTATTTCGAGGATTTGATATTCTCTTGCAATTTTTTTTAATGAATGGGCATCTGAGTTGGTCAGGAATGTATACCTGTTAAGTTCGCCGATTTGGTCTGCCATTGCAGTATCTGCACTCAACCCCAGCTCCACAGCATCAATAAGGTCAGGATTAAAAACCTCAGTCAGGGACCGCTGTACACCTTTTCCAAATAAGCTTTTAAAGGGAGTAAAAACATGGGCAGGAATAAATAGCCCATTCAGCTCCTTTACCTTTTTCTGCAGCATTTGCCCGGAAGCATATATCCGCTGTGAGCTTAACGTAATATTTTTCAAGTAGTCAGAAAGCCAGGTTGAAAATTCCTTCATAATCGAAATGGAAGGAAAAAAACAAAGTACATGTATTGGGCCCTTGCACTTTTCATCATAAATCTCAAGCTCAGACCCTGGTATAATGGTTAAATTCCCATATTGCAGCCCGCCATCCCCATGTTCCGATATAGATCCTTCCTCTATCAGCCCTTCCATTTCAAGAATGACTTCAGGAGAGTGGCAATCTATAATGCCGATTATATCCAGCCCTTTTTCATTTCGGGCATGCCTGATAATATTTGTAAAGGTAAGAGACTTTGCACCCGTTATTTTAACCGGTTTCCCTGTAAAAGTCCGTCCTATGTGGATATGAAAATCCGCAAAATACTGATTCATTATTTCTTCAGCGCCTTTTGCAGCTGTAAATATTGAATAGCATAAGCCGTTTTTGCATCATGAATTTTCTGCCCCTCCAGCAATGCCAATGCTTGATCCAGGGTTACCTCCATGAGATTCACAAATTCATCTTCATCAGGGGATGCGGCATCTTCTTTTTTCTCCAGTCCCTTTGCTATGTATAAATGGACAAGTTCATCCGCAAAGCCCGGAGAAGTATAAAACGAGATCAGCCATTCCATTTCCTTGCAGCCGTAACCTGTTTCTTCTTCAAGCTCTCTTTCTGCACAAATCTGCGGATCTTCCCCTGGTTCAAGCTTTCCGGCAGGTAATTCCGCAATAACTTTATCCAATGCTTTTCTATACTGTTCGACCATAACCAGTTTATTATCATCCGTTACTGCCAAAACGGCTACCGCCCCAGGATGCTTGATGATTTCCCGCTTGGAAGTTTTACCGTTTGGAAGTTCAACATCCTCTACCTGCAGGCTAATCACTTTTCCAGAGAATATTTTTTCGGTTTTAATTGTTTTTTCTTCTAGGCGACTCATTGTTTTACAGTCACTCCTGTTCTATTCCGATAATGTTTGCACATACATTTTATCATACTTTAATAGGGGGAGTATGGCATGAAGGTGTATGTCCACAGCAAGGGAATTGTATTGGCCGGAAAAGCCTGGGAAGTCCGGGAAAAACTGAAGCAATACAGCAAAAAGTATGTTTTGGTGAAAGACTGGGTTGAATCGCAAAAGATAACGAAGTGATGTTATGAGTAAAAACTAGCCAAGGCTAAGCCTCTAATTTGAGTATGCCTCAATTCTTTCTGTACAATAAATAATAGAAATCAATTGAAATGAGGTGGGCACTTGAAAAAGAGGCGGATAGGAAGCTCTGAATTATATGTCAGCGAGCTTGGGCTTGGATGTATGTCTATTGGAACGAACCCTTCAAATGCGCAGGAGATTATTGAAGCTGCCCTTGAAGAAGGCATTAATTACTTTGATACCGCTGATTTATATGATTTTGGCGAAAACGAAAAGCTTGTCGGGCATTTCCTAAAGAATGTCCGAGACCAAGTCGTCATTGCGACAAAGGCAGGAAATCGCTGGAATGAGCAAAAAGACAGCTGGAGCTGGGATCCATCCAAAAAACATATTAAAGAAGCAGTGAAAGATAGCCTGAATAGGCTCGCTACTGATTATATCGATTTATACCAGCTCCATGGGGGCACCATAGACGATCCGATTGACGAAACCATTGAAGCATTTGAGGAACTGAAGGATGAAGGCTTAATCCGCCATTACGGCATTTCCTCCATTCGGCCAAATGTGATCCGGGAATATGCAAAAAGATCGTCCATTGTTTCTGTCATGATGCAATACAGTATACTGGATCGGAGGCCGGAAGAAGACGCACTTCCCCTCCTAGCAAAAAAGGGCATAAGTGCTGTAACACGAGGACCGCTGGCAAAGGGACTGCTCAGCAATAAAATGCTGGACAAAGCTTCTCAGTCTGTCAAAGCAAAAGGCTACTTAGATTACAGCTTTTCTGAATTGGAGGAAACGATTCAAAGTATCAGAGAAAAACTTTCCGGCGATCGAGCCATGACAGAGATAGCATTTCAGTATAACTTGGCTAACCCGGCTGTTTCTTCTGTAGTGGCTGGCGCAAGCAGGGTTGAGCAAGTAAGGGAAAATGCAAAAGCAGCCAGGGCTAACCCGCTGACTGAAGAGGAATTAGATGTTATAAAAGCTCTCGCTAAACAAAACATATATGAGCAGCATAGGGATCTATTTTAAATTAGGTGAGATTCACAGCCACATTCATTTTAAAATCCCGTTGATTGGAGTGGAAGGTGCGAAAACTCCTGCGGGAGCAAGGGTCAGGGGAGACCCGTGACGTGGAGGCTCCCCGGGCCGCCCGCGTTCGCTGAGCACCTGGAACGGAAATCAACAGACCCATTTTACAGACGGAAAAAAAGACTATAGGCAAACCAGATTTTGATCAAGTTTGTCTACAGTCTTAAGGGCTGACAAAAAGTCAGCCCTTTTTAAATCATCATTAAGATCATAGTATATCCAACCACACCGGCAATAAAGGCTCCATAGTTGCTTTCCCTGTCATCAGGGAGCTCTTCTTTCAGTACATTTAAGATCACTCCGCCAGCCAAAGTGGCAAATAAAAAGGCGATCACCTTTTCACTGACCTCTGTTAAAACCCCAATAGACCATCCTATTAAAATGGAAAGAGTCAGAATCCAGCGGCCATATCGGTCGTATATTTTTTTATGCGACTGCCGCAGACCATGATCGTTAGAAATAAAATGGACGGATAGTGCAAAGAAATAAATCAGCCACTCCTTCAGGTTTGCAAATTCGCCATGTACAAGCAGATAGCCAATAAGCATATTATATATAAAGAAAGTGGACATATGCAGCCAAAAAGATCCGGCAGTATGCTGTTCCTCTTTGCCCTTCCGAGAATGTTTCACTGCTTTTTCTATCCCATAAAAAGCGCAAAGGCCAAGCATCGCAAATATATATACATGGCTATCAAGATAGCGGAAAATTTCCGTACTGCCGGTGCCCTCAATACTTTCCTGATGCTCTTTTAACTCAGGAAGAACATGAACAAATACATAAGCTACAGAAATTCCGCTGGCAGCTGATAAAAGCCTGCTTCGTGGGATATATGTAAGAAATTTCATGTATTTTGAAGAAAAATGTACAATTGAAAAACCGAGAGCGAATACAAAGCTTAATAAAGAAAGCATGGAACAACACCCATCTTTTTTATTAATCTTTGCCCTCGGTATCTATAGATGAAACTTTTATTCTTGTATCATTTGAACTCTTTCCAATTGAGATTGCTTTCGCCCAGCAATTCCTCGAAGCTTTTATTCTTTTCGCGCAATCTTTTTTCCTCTTTTTTTCTGCGCTCTTCCTCTTCCTTCTGCTTATCTTCAGCCTGTTTTAATTCTTGTTTTTTCCCTTTCAATTGCTGCATTAAGTCCTGGTTTAACATGTCTCCAAGCGTAATAGGTTTATCATCCTTTTTCGGCTGGGAATGCTGTTTCTTCTTTTTCATAAAATCCCCTCGTCAACTATTTTGCCATCCATTATAACATATTTTTTTTGGACAAACTGCAGAAGTCTGACTGCCCCTGAATTATGCCAAAAACTCAAGAAACTCAATTCTGTTGCCGAATGGATCATCTGCAAAGAATCGTTTTCTTCCTTCAATTGGGGCTTCTTCCTTAATTCCGATATTAAATTTATGAAGGCTGCTCCTTAATTCTTCAAGATTTTCAACGACGAAACCAGGGTGAGCCTTTTTTGCGGGCAAAAAGTCCTCCTGTACACCAATATGTATTTCCTGATTTCCGCAGATAAACCAGCACCCTCCGCGTTTTTGAAGGTTTTCTGGCTTAGGTATTTCCCTGAGCCCCAGCAGATGTCCATAAAATTTCCGGGCCTCTTCTTCGCACCCCTTTGGTGCTGCCAGCTGGATATGATCGATACCTTTGAATGCGAAACTCATATTTTCTCCTCATCTCTTTTTTAATTAGCTCTGTTAACCTTCCTGTTAAATTCCGCCCAAGAAGTTCAGCGAACAGCGGGAGGTCCGATAATGAGCTATAACATAGGCTTTAAATAAGGAAAAGTACAGCTTATGCAGCTGCACTTTTCTTAAACTCTTTAATAGGCATCTGTAACAACATTTCCATCAACTTGCAACTCAGGCTCTGTTGAATTAATAATGTCCTCGATAGTAAAGCCTTTTGCGACTTCAACAAGCTTTAAACCAGCATCGGTTACATCGATGACTGCCCGCTCAGTTATAATGCGGTCAACAACAGCTTTTCCTGTTAATGGAAGGCTGCACTCTTTGAGTATTTTCGAATCGCCATTTTTATTTGTGTGATCCATAATGACGATAATCTTATTTGCTCCATGGACAAGATCCATCGCTCCGCCCATACCCTTGATCATCTTTCCGGGAATCATCCAGTTAGCCAGATCCCCTTTCTCAGAGACTTCCATTCCCCCTAGAATGGCAATATTCACATGGCCTCCTCTAATCATGGCAAACGATTCTGCACTGTCAAAATAAGCAGATCCCGGGATTGCAGTGACTGTTTCCTTCCCCGCATTAATTAAATCTGGATCTACTTCCTCTTCCGCAGGGTATGGCCCGATGCCGAGCAACCCATTTTCCGATTGCAGTACCACTTGCTTATTATCTGAAATATAGTTTGCAACCAATGTCGGCATGCCAATTCCTAAATTTACGTAAAAGCCGTTCTCTATCTCCTTTTCAGCCCGTCTGGCAATTTTCTCGCGGACTGCTGCTTTATCATTACTCATGACATCCTCTCCTTCCGTCACTGCTTTTTTATTTCTTTACTGTCAATCTCTCAATACGTTTTTCCTGTTTGCCCTCTATAAGTGATTGAACGTAAATGCTTGGCGTATGAATGTAATTAGGATCGAGATCACCGGTTTCACAAAGTGTCTCCACTTCTGCAATGGTCACTTTTCCAGCGGCTGCAATCATTGGGTTAAAGTTCCGGGCAGTTTTGTGATAGACGAGATTTCCCATCTTATCGCCTTTCCATGCTCTAACCAGGCTAAAATCTGCCTTAAGTGCTTCCTCCAGAAGATATTCTTTTCCGTCAAATACCTTTGTTTCTTTTCCTTCCGCAATTGGTGTTCCCACTCCTGCTGGCGTATAGAAAGCTGGAATGCCGGCACCGCCTGCACGGATTTTCTCTGCAAGCGTTCCCTGAGGCAGAAGTTCCACTTCGATTTCACCTGACAGAACCTGTCTTTCAAATTCTTTATTTTCGCCGACATAGGAGCCGACCATTTTCTTAATTTGTTTATTTTTTAAAAGCAATCCAAGCCCCCAATCGTCAACTCCGCAGTTATTTGAAATGACTGTAAGGTCTTTTACCCCTTTATCTACTAAAGCCAGAATAAGGTTCTCTGGAATTCCGCATAGGCCGAAGCCGCCAACCATAAGGACAGCTCCATCATGAATATCCTGAACCGCTTCCCCAAAGGAAGTACAAATTTTCTTCACTTTAATCGCTCCTTTCATTGAATAACGTATTTTTTTCCGCTTCAGACGCTCAAGCAATCCGAGAGTGGCCCGACGCTCCTCCGAGCATTCACACCTGCGGGGGTCTCCCTTTGACACATTCCTCCCGCTGGACGTTGATTCAGCATCCTTGAATAAGCACCTTACGAAGGAAATGCGAATGCATTTTCGCGGGATTAGCGCCTCCGCTCCAATCCACACATTGCTAAATCAACAATGATCTTTAACAAAGCTATTTGCGAAAAGCGACTATGCAAGCTCCACTACTGTGGCAACACCCTGCCCCCCGCCAATACAAAGAGTTGCAAGTCCTTTCCTCGCCTGCCTTTTTTGCATTTCATGTATTAGGGTTACAAGGATTCTTGCTCCACTCGCCCCAATTGGATGGCCTAACGCAATTGCTCCTCCATTTACATTTAAAATTTCTTTGTTAAAACGAAGCTCCCTGTCTACAGCAAGGGACTGGGCTGCGAATGCTTCATTGGCTTCAATAAGCTCCAGTTCCTCCATGGAAACAGCCGCTTTTTCAAGTGCTTTTTTCACAGCAGCAACAGGGCCGATGCCCATGATGCTTGGATCTACGCCAGCACTGGCATTTCCTTTAATTGTAACTAAAGGCTTGAGCCCTAGCTCATCTGCTTTCCTTTTGCTCATGACAAGCAATACAGCTGCACCATCATTGATGCCTGATGCATTGCCGGCTGTGACGCTTCCGTCTTTTTTAAATGCCGGGCGAAGGCCACCAAGCTTTTCAGCAGTCGTCCCTTTTTTCGGATACTCATCGGTATCAAACACAATTGGATTTCCTTTTCGCTGCGGAATCTCCACTGGTATGATTTCGTCTTTAAATTTACCCGCTTCGATTGCGGTTACCGCTTTTTCCTGGCTCCCAGCGGCAAACGCGTCCTGTTCTTCCCGGCTTAAGTCATATTTCGAGCAAAGGTTTTCGGCCGTTACTCCCATATGGTAATCGTTAAAGGCACACCAGAGCCCGTCTGAAATCATGGAATCAACTAATTTTTGATCCCCCATTTTAAAGCCATTTCTTGCATTTTTCAGTATGTAAGGAGCCTGGCTCATATTCTCCATTCCACCAGCTACAACAACTTCAGCATCTCCTGCGATAATTGCCTGTGCAGCCAAATGGACAGCTTTCAGACCTGAACCGCAAACTTTATTGATTGTCATTGCGGAAACGCTTTCAGGAAGGCCCGCTTTAAGAGCAGCCTGCCTTGCAGGATTCTGGCCAAGACCTGCCTGCAGCACGTTTCCCAGAATTACTTCATCTATCTGCTCCGCTTTTACACCTGCTTTTTCCAGAGCTCCTTTAATGGCTATTGCTCCTAGCTCGGGAGCCGATACATCTTTTAGGCTTCCATTAAAGCTTCCGATTGCTGTCCGGACAGCGCTGACTATTACTACTTCTGTTTGTGCCATCTCTCTCATCCTTTCAAAAACATCTCTCTGCTAATATTCGTGCAAAGTATCAAAATTCCTTTTATTTTGTCAAAATTTCTATTATTCTTGCATTCGAAAAAGCTTTCCTACTACAATTATATTAAGTGTAATATGTATAATCTTCACATCCGGGAAAGCGCTTACGATACACCTTTTAAAATATGTGACGGGAGAGGAAAACATGACGCTTGGATTGCCTGAAAAAGTAACAATAATCGAGGTTGGCCCGCGCGATGGGCTGCAAAATGAAAAATCCTTTGTACCGACAGAAGTCAAGAAAGAATTCATCAAAAGCCTGAGAAATGCCGGTTTAACTGAAATGGAGCTAACTTCTTTTGTTTCTCCGAAGTGGGTCCCGCAAATGGGCGATGCGGCTGAAATTGTTGCAGATTGCCTGGATGGTGCTACAAGGGACATCGTGCTGGCGCCTAACCGCAAAGGCATTGACAGAGTATATATGACGGATTGCAAAGCAGTCGCTGTATTTGTTGGAGTGAGCAATACCTTCAATAAGAAAAACATCAATAAAACCACTCAGGAAAGTATGGCAGAACTAAATCCCATTATCGGGGAGCTGAAAGAAAGAGGCTATTTTGTGCGTGCGTGCATCTCAACAGCTTTTTATTGCCCTTACGAAGGAGATGTTAAACCTCAGGATGCAGTCGAGCTGTGCCGTCAATTTGTTGAGGCCGGCGCTGACGAACTAAGTGTGGCAGATACGATTGGAATGGCTGCGCCTCATGAATCTTTCGAGCTTTTTTCCCGTTTAAAAACAGAGTTTCCAAACACACTTTTGACAGCACATTTCCATGACACAAGAAAAATGGCGCTAACCAATATTTTTGCTGCGTTACAAGCCGGCGTTGACCGATTTGATACATCAGCAGGCGGACTTGGCGGATGCCCGTTCGCTCCGGGTGCTGCCGGCAACGCGGCCACAGAGGATGTTGTTTATATGCTTGAGCGGATGGGAATTGAGACGAACGTTGATCTCGAAAAATTAGTGCAGGCTGTAAAGATCGTTCAGCCACATCTTTCCAGGCCGATTGAAAGCACCTATTTCAATTTGAATACCGAAACTGTTAAATAGCCAAAACAGCATTGGTCTGCCTGACGTAAACACACTAGCAGCAGCCATATACAAATTCCAAATCTGTCATTCATGTATAAGCCGCCCCTTCTTAAAGCATCTTATTAGGTGAAGACACCGAGCACAGCTCCGTACTTGTGACTAGAAGATTCATCCATAAACAAGGCACTGGAGCAAAGCTACTTTTGAAGGGGGAAAGATAGATGAGCCAGAAACGCGATAAAGGATATAGCCAGAAGGGGAAGCCTAATTCGGATACAGTGAGCCAGACGATTGCTGCTGAGGAATTGGAAAAGGCAATTCACCCTACAAAAAGGCAGAACTCCCAGCAATAGCCGCCCTAAAGGCGGCTTTTTTCTTGCTGCAAGCTGAACTGAATTTTTCATAGCCATCTGGCATGTCTCCGTCCAATTTATAGTTTGTCCCGGTTCACTTCTGTGTTTTAATTTTTGCCAGAATGGTAAAATAAAGAAAAACAGGTGGAGGGATGGGTTTGAGAAAGGTTTTTCGCTATTTATTTTCATTCATTCTCTTTCTTTCATCACTTGGCGTCTATTTTACAAATAGGCTAATGTATATGAAAAAGAAGGAAGATGAGTTTATTTTGGAAAGGGAGAAGGGAGCGGGCAGGCTTGATCTAATGAAGTATGAAAGCCTGCCCAAAAGAGAAGTGCTGGTCCCCTCTCCTTTTGGATATAAATTAAAGGCTGTGGCTGTTGAACCTCATGAGAATAACCGTTATATCATTATCTCCCATGGGGTAACCGAGAATAAAGTGAACTCAATTAAATATATGAACCTCTTCCTGGAACGGGGATTTAACGCTGTTATTTATGATCATCGGCGCCATGGGGAATCTGGCGGAAAAACGACAAGCTACGGGCATTATGAAAAGTTTGATTTAAAAGCAATCGTTGATTGGCTTAAAGCGGAAAAAGGGCCCGGCATACAGGTTGGGATTCACGGCGAAAGCATGGGAGCTGCCACAATGATTCTCTATGCCGGAATGCTCGAAGATGGTGCTGACTTTTATATTGCTGACTGCCCGTTTTCCGACTTAAAAGAGCAGCTTGCTTATCGGCTTAAAGCGGAAATGAAGCTGCCTCCGAAGCTCTTTTTGCCTGTTGCGGATTTATTCCTGCGCATGCGCGAGAAATATTCTATAGCAGACGTTTCGCCTATTTCTGTGATTGAAAACATAAAGAAGCCTATCCTGTTTATTCACAGTGAGAAGGATGATTTCATTTTGCCAACCATGTCTGAAGCATTGTACGAGAAGAAGAAAGGGCCCAAAAAGCTATACCTTGCTGTCAACGGAATCCATGCCCAATCGTTCAATGAAAACAAAGAAGACTATGAGAAGGTAATTGATGAGTTTTTGGAAGAGTACGTTTATTTTAAAAAAGGAATTCTTTCGGAATAGCAAAAAGCTGGCTCACATTTTGGGCCAGCTTTTTTATTGCTTGGAGATTACCTTTTCTTTTTGAGCAGGCTTTTGGCTTTGTTCTCGCTTTACTACTCTCACCATAGCTTAAGAACGGTGCTTCAAACCTGGACAATCCTAATTTTGCTTCTGTTTCAGAATTTCCTTGCCGTCTGCTGATAATCCTCTTGCTGTGTGGAAGTTTCCTATTTTAAAATAATAGCGTCCGCTCTTTTTTTCGATGACTGCTGCTTCTTCAAATTTCTCTTCCTTGCCGGCTACTTCTACTTTTTTTATATCCTGATTATGAATCTTCCCAAAAATGACCGGGATCCTGTTTTCCAATTTTCCTTCTCTATCATAATCATAGAACTCGTCTGTATAAACAGTCATGTGTTGATTTTCATAATGCTCCCAGTGGTTGTGCCCTTCATTATTCCAGCCGTCTTTATCACTGCCCTTCAAATACGCAGCCGCCATAGCATCGAATTCACCCTGCCCATTTTTCTGATGTGTCGTATATAGAAGAATGATTCCGTCTTTTACTTTTTCTTTATGTAGAATTTCTTTCACATTAAAAGGGATATCCTCATCAATTGCCTGGCCCATTGTCTGTGTACTGCACGCTGACAATAGCAGAATGGACGCCGCCAGCAATAGCAGTATGTTTTTCTTTTTCATAAATTTCTCCTCCAATTCTGCGGTGTCTTTACCATTTAATGACAAACCCTAGTAAAACATTCGCTTTTTTGTGCTTTTAATGATTCTGTAGCCTTTTCCTACTATATTAAACCCTTATTTTTCAAAAATATGGAAGGGTCTTTATGCCTATGTAAAAAGTTCGTGAACTATCCGATTTTTTCCTGATAGAACGGCAAAAAATAAGGCAGCCATCCGCGGCCGCCTTGTATATAGCTTATTTTGTTTTATCAAAAAAACTCATTCTTGGATTTAAATACTGGTTCGGGCTTTTTAGCTGGAAACAGTTTGCTTTCTCTGAAAAATCTATTTTTAAATCCTCGTCCAAAAATACTTCCTTGGATTTTCCCACAAATATGCTTCCGGCATTCGTTTTGATTTCCCTGTCATCATCATCCAGTTCTTGCACTAGCCAGAGAGCTGTCACGCCGCTCACAACACATCCGCAGCCATCTATATCATATTTCAGCTTTACATAGCCGCCTTTTCCGGCGACCCGTTCGGATAATTTTTCAGCCGCCGTTTCAGTTACTGTAATTTCCATGTTTTAAAACTACCTCCCATTTGCATATGCTGTATTTTAACACAGATAGATTTAACATGCTTCTGAAAGGGACAGTTGCTTTTTTCGCTTATTCCTATTACCATCAAAGTGAATATGTGTCAATTTTGTGAAAGGGTGGTTGGTATGTCAAAGGTGCAGATTAAAGTAATGGATAATGGCCCGCTGCGCGTAACAGGCGATGTGGAATTAATTGATGTGGATGGCAACAAATTTGAAACAAAGCAGGTATTCTCTCTTTGCCGATGCGGAAAATCATCAAAGCTTCCATTTTGTGACGGAACCCATAAGGGAAATTTTGAATCTTGTGTCCGTGCCGAGAAGGTTTTGGACGATAAGGAGTAATCGCCGAAAAACGGGGATAGTTATCCCCGTTTTTTTTCGTTTTTAACTTTCGCTGGCGATACCCGCTCTTCCTGCACAATGCCCTGCAGCAATTCCCGGTCCATTCCCGTGCTGTCATCTCCAGCGCCCGGTGCGATATTGGCCATTGGCAGCTGCTCCAGTTCTTTTCCTCTTGGCATGTGAAACACCTCCTTGCTGTTAAGGTGCTTCTGCCGCCTAAAAACTACCCCTTTTAATTGTATCCATCATTTTCCATTTATTTATGGCCAGACCTCCCCCTTTATTTACTCATCCGTAAGCCGGGCATCGGCTATTGTGTTAATGGAAATGTGATGAATTTCCCCAAAGCGGTCCACTATATGCAGCTTTTGGCCATGTTCATCCCAGTAATGAATGCTCCCGATTACAAGCTCATAATTTCTGCCGCGGTAATAAGTAATTGTAACCGATTTTTGAAACTCCATTGCTTCTGAAAGAATCTCGTTCATAGATTCAAGCTTTTGCTCATCCAATTCCCGTTTTTTCTCGTACGTATCTTCCTTTGCCCAATCTCTTAGTAGCTTTACATGTTCCGGCAGCATCATGGAAGTCCATTTTATTCTGCCACGATCGCGAATCATAAGCCGCCCCCCTTTGTTTACATTTTAGCTTTGTTAAACATGCCTGCTGATTTCCGCTCCAAATGCCTGCTAGCCAAACCTTATTGATACAAACAACACACGAAGGAAATGCGAATGCATTTTCGCGGGATTAGCACATTAAACTCCAATCAACCAACATTATTTAAAAATGCTTTAACATAGCCTACATTTTATGGCCGCCAACCAGTGTAGCCCGGTGCTTGGCGGTTCCCGCACTTGTATAAGATACGGCTCTCAACAGGGCTCCTCCCCCAAACTTGGAGCGAATCCGGTCAACCGTGTAGCCGAGCTCCCGTTTTTTCCAGCCATCCAGATCAAACAGGCTCAGCTGCATTTCGCAGTCATCCGTAATATTTCCGAGGGAGATAGAGATTTGCCGCACTGTTTTGCCTTCATAATTCTCGTGAAAGAGCTCCAGGCAGACCCGATAAAGATCCATCGTGATATTCGTTGGCTGATCAATCGTTCTTGAACGGTAAAAACCTCCCCCGAATTCATCCTGGCTGTATCCGAGGCCAAAGCTGATTGTTCTTCCGGCTTTGCGATGAGTGCGGGCTCTTCTTGCCACTTCCTCGCACATTTCGAGGACAACTTGCTTAATTTCCTCCTCCTCCTTGTAATCCCTTAATAGAATCTGGCTTTTCCCAAAGCTGATCTGCCCTTCCATAATCGGCGCCCCCATTTCTGAAAGGTCAATTCCCCATGCATGGTGATAAAGCTGGTTGCCCATAATCCCAAACTTCTTTTCAAGCTTTTCCAGGTCATAGCGGGCAAGCTGGCCCACTGTGAAGATCCCCATTCCGTTCAGCGTTTTTTCGACGCGGCGTCCTATTCCCCACATTTCCCTTAAAGGGGATACGTTCCACAATTTCGTCTTCACATCTTCGTACTTCCACTCAGCAACTCCCTTCTTTTTCGCTTCGAGATCAAGGCAAAGTTTGGACATGAGCATATTCGGCCCTATCCCGATGGCACACGGAAGCTGAAATTCCCGTTCGATATCCCCTTTTATTTTCCAGGCAATTGTCTCGGCATCCCCCCAGAGATGGAGTGCACCATCTACTTTTATAAAGCTCTCATCAACACTGTACGTATGAATGGCTTCCTTTGGGACATAGCGGTTAAACACCCGGGTGATTTCGGTGGAAATTCTTAAATAAGTGGCCATTTTCGGCTCCTCAACCCTAATGCGGGGGTCATTGGGAACCTCAAACAGGCGGGATCCAGTCTTTATCCCAAAGTCCTTTTTCATCCTCGGAGAGGCAGCCAGAACGACACTGCCCTTCCGCTCCAAGTTTCCGGCAATCACAAGGTAGCAATCAAGAGGGTCCAGGCCAAGCATGACAGCAGAACAGCTCGCGTAGAAGCTCTTCATATCAACACACAAAATTTTATTTTCCGGCATTGCGCTGTAATCAACCATGACTTCCGACATCCTCCTTAGAAAAGTGTAAGGCGCCCGCTTGTCGGCTATGGCCTCGGGCTGATGGCGCCTGAAGCTAGACATCATCTAGCTTTAGAAAGTTATTTTTATTATCTTGAATTCATCTTGCTTCAGATAAAGAACGTTTGTTCTGTATATGTATACCCATTATATTAAGCGAATATGCGTTCGGTTTCAATGGAAATTTTACGGGCTTTTTCTTAAATCAGGTTCTTTTGCCAGGTGCCGAAATTCCCAGAAACCTGTATAATCAGCATGAGGTGCAATAAATGAACAAGAAACTAATTTTTAAAATGGTCCAAAACTGTTTAAAACAATACAACGAGGACAGCCATTCAGTTTCGCTCGATAGCAGAGAGTTTGATGAAATTTTCAAGAAAATCATTGAGGCAAAAAATAAAGAGGCTGACAGCGATCTGCATGAAATCGTAAATGATGCAGTGTACGGCTATATCACAGATTCGCCGTATTTTTAAGGGGACCCCGGAATAAGTGCAAAAAAGAAGCCGCCAGGCAATGCTGGCGGCCTTTTAGTATTTTACTTCTGATTAAATGCGCGTTTCCCGATTTTTTCAAACAACCTCGGAAACAGAGTATAAACAATGCTTCCTGCATTCATCCACCGTGGAAGATTAATTTCCCTGACAGGCGTCAGCATGGCATTAACCACTTTAAGCGCCACATACTCCGGTTTGAGCATATACCGCTGAACATTTTTAACATAGGTGCCCTTTTCATCGGCAATATTAAAAAAGTTTGTTTCAATAGGGCCGGGATTTACGGCAGTTACGAATACATTGCTGTCAGCCAGCTCCATCCGAAGGCTGTTCGTATAGCCAAGAACTGCATGCTTGGTTGCGGAATAAACACTGGATTTCGGTGTGGCAATCTTGCCGGCCTGTGAAGCGATATTGATAATATGGCCGTTCTTCTGCTGCCTCATCGCCGGCAGCACCATGCTCGTGCAAGCCATCAATCCGACAACGTTAACGTCAAACATGCCCTTTATTTCTTCGATTTTCGCTTCATGTGCCTCCCGAAAAATCCCGTATCCAGCATTGTTTACAAGAATATCCACATGGCCGAGTTGGGCAAGAATCTCTGAAAACACAGCAGAGACCTCATCAGAGTTGGAGACATCAAGTTTATGTACATGAATGTCTACTGAAAACCGGCTGCGCAGATCGGCCTTAAGCGCATTCAATTTTTCAAGATTACGGGCAAGAAGAACAAGGTTTGCCCCTCTCTCAGCGCAAAGAGCAGCCATTTGGGCTCCAATTCCCCCCGATGCACCCGTAATAATCACATTTTTATTTTTCAATCGATCTGACAAATCAAACCACCTCTTTGGATGCGGAATACAGGAATGCTTTCTCCTCTTTATTTATATAAATCTCCCCTATAGAATGCAAATAATCAAGCTGGGCCACCGTTTCCGATATCGTCAGGGAAAGCTCTTTTTCATACACTTTTGGAAATAGACGGCAGCAAGCCTCAAAAACAGTGAGTGATTCGGATTCGAGCCATTTTTTCACTTTCATGGCACGGTCGTGCTGGCGTCCAACCCTCTCTTCGATTAATTCATTTACATTTGTAATATCTTCCCCATGACCAGAATAAAAAAGGCCGATTGGAAGATTCTGTACTTTTTGCAGGGAAGCGTTATATTGCAGCTGAGGCTTCGGCCGCTCTTTGCTTCCGGGCAAAGGCGGCTCCAGTATAGGGTTTGGAGAGATATGGGCGAGCAGATGGTCCCCGCCGATAAATACACCGTCCCTTTCCCTAAGCAAGCCGATATGGCTCTGGGCATGGCCTGGTGTCTCAATAATTGTCCAATCATCCAGCCCGGCAGGATGATCACCTTCCTTAAGCTCCCCTGTTAATGAGCGATTACAGGAAAAGCGAAGTGTCTTTCTCATCAAACCAATAAAGGATAAATACTTTTCCGGAACCCCAAATTCAGTAAAAAGTTTATAATAAAATTCATCATGGGCTTTTAAAAAGGCTTCCGTCCGGGACAGCCACCTTTGATTTACTGAATGCCCATATATCTCCATATTCTGAGAAAAAAAGTCCAGCAATCCTGCATGATCAGGGTGATGATGAGTAAGGACTACCTGGTCGAAATCATCGGGAGTTAAACGGAGTTCTTTTAATTGCTCTTTTAGCGCTTCCCATGCTTCTTCCGTTTTTGGACCCGCATCCACGAGAGTCAGCTTTTCTCCCTTCACGGCATATACGTTGACATCTCCGACAGCAAAAGGTGTCGGGATAACGAGTTTTGCAATTCCATCTTTCCATTCCGGCATTTTTCCAGCCCCCTAAAACGCTATATTTAAATAAGATACATTTCTTTTTCATATATTACCGCAGGCAATTCTAGTGATACATAAGAATATAAATCATATTACTTAAGTCTTTTAAAATAAGGCGGTTGACTACAGCACAAATTCCCGAAACTCTATAGCAAAATTTAGAAAATTTTCATATATAGAAATAAGTGTACCGCTCTTTTTAATAATTGTCATTATTTTCACATAACTTTTCCCGAACTTTAATAAAAATTAGGCTCTGTTAAATTTGC